>CAZZVH010000292.1:0-5173 GCA_964657365.1 uncultured Burkholderiaceae bacterium | reverse complement strand
CGACTATCTCGGCAAGACGGTGCAGGTCATCCCGCACGTCACCAACGAGATCCAGGACTTCATCAAGCGCGGCGCCACGGCCGACATCGACGTCGCGATCGTCGAGATCGGCGGCACCGTGGGCGACATCGAATCGCTGCCCTTCCTCGAGGCGGTGCGGCAGATGAGCCTGAAGGCCGGCCCGGGCAACTGCGCCTTCCTGCATCTCACGCTGGTGCCGTGGATTCCCGCCGCCGGCGAGCTGAAGACCAAGCCGACGCAGCACAGCGTCCAGAAGCTGCGCGAGATCGGCATCATGCCGGACGCCCTGCTCTGCCGCGCCGACCGGCCGATCCCCGACGACGAGCGCGCCAAGATCTCGCTGTTCGCCAACGTGCACGAGTTCGGCGTCATCTCGGTCTGGGACGTCGACACCATCTACAAGGTGCCGCGCATGCTGCACGCCCAGGGCCTCGACGAGCTCGTCTGCGCCCGCCTGCAGCTGCACACCAAGCCGGCCAACCTGACGCGCTGGGACAAGCTGGTCGATGATGTCGAGCACCCGAAGCACGACGTCACGATCGCGATGTGCGGCAAGTACACCGAGCTGTCCGACTCGTACAAGTCGCTCAACGAGGCGCTCCGCCACGCCGGCATCCAGAACCATGCGCGGGTCAGGATCGAGTACGTCGATTCGGAAGACCTGACGGCGACAAGCGTCGCCAACCTCGCCCACTACGATGCGATCCTGGTGCCGGGCGGCTTCGGCAAGCGCGGCGTCGAGGGCAAGATCCTGGCGGCGCAGTTCGCGCGCGAGAAAAAGATCCCGTACCTTGGCATCTGCCTCGGCATGCAGGTCGCGACGATCGAATACGCGCGGCACAAGGCCGGCCTCGCCGATGCGAACAGCACCGAGTTCGAGCTGGAGACTCCGCATCCCGTGATCGCCCTCATCGACGAGTGGGAAGACCGCGACGGCTCGGTGCAGAAGCGCGACGCGCAGTCCGACATGGGCGGCACGATGCGGCTCGGCGCGCAGAGCTCCGACGTCAAGCCCGGCACGCTGGCGTACGAGATCTACGGCAGCGTCGTCACCGAGCGGCACCGGCATCGCTACGAAGCCAACGAGCACTACCTCGATCGCCTCACCGAAGCCGGCCTTGTCATCTCGGCGATCACCCAGCGCGACAAGCTCACCGAGATCGTCGAGCTGCCGCGGAGCGTGCACCCCTGGTTCATCGGCGTGCAGTTCCATCCCGAGTTCAAGTCGACGCCCTGGGGCGGCCACCCGCTGTTCAAGTCGTTCATCCACGCCGCGCTCGAACACCAGACCGAACGCAACGAGAAGGTCGCCGCCTGATGAAGCTCTGCGGCTTCGACGCGGGCCTGGCGCATCCGTTCTTCCTGATCGCCGGCCCATGCGTCGTCGAGTCCGCGCAGCTGCAGATGGATGTCGCGGGCCAGCTGAAGGAGATGACGGCGGCGCTCGGCATCCCGTTCATCTTCAAGTCGAGCTACGACAAGGCGAACCGCTCGAGCGGCGCATCGTTCCGCGGCCCGGGCATGGACAAGGGACTCGAGATCCTGGCCGGCGTCAAGCGCGAACTCGGCGTGCCGTTGCTGACGGACGTGCACCGCGAAGACGAGATCGAGGCCGCCTCGGCGGTCGTCGACGTGCTGCAGACGCCCGCCTTCCTGTGCCGGCAAACCGATTTCATCCGCGCCGTCGCCCAGAGCGGCCGCCCGGTGAACATCAAGAAGGGCCAGTTCCTGGCGCCGCACGACATGGTCAACGTGATCGACAAGGCGCGGGCCGCGGCGCGCGAGAAGAATCTCTCGGAAGACCGCTTCTTCGCCTGCGAGCGGGGCGTGAGCTTCGGCTACAACAACCTCGTCTCCGACATGCGCAGCCTGGCGATCATGCGCGAGACGAAGGCGCCGGTGGTCTTCGATGCGACCCATTCGGTCCAGCTTCCCGGCGGCCAGGGCACGTCGTCCGGCGGCCAGCGTGAGTTCGTTCCGGTGCTCGCGCGTGCCGCCATGGCGGTCGGCATCGCCGGCATCTTCATGGAGACGCACCCGGACCCGGCGCACGCCATGTCCGACGGGCCCAACGCGGTGCCCCTCAGGCACATGAAGGCGCTGCTCGAACAGCTCGTCGCGATCGACCGTGTCGTCAAGTCCCGGCCGTTCGCCGAAGACGATTTCGCCGCCTGACCGAAGGAGCATTCGATGCCTGTGGCCTACATGATCGTCGAGATGAAGATCAACGACCCCGAGCGCTACAAGGCCTACATGGCCGCGGCGCCGGCGGCCGTGGAGGCGTTCGGCGGCGAGTACCTGGTGCGTGGCGGCCGGCATGAAGTGATCGAGGGCGACTGGCAGCCGGCGCGCATCGCGATGCTGCGGTTTCCGAGCTTCGAGCAGGCCAAGGCGTTCTACGACAGCGAGCTGTACAGGGCGGCGCGCGCCAAGCGCGAGGGCCTCACCGAGTACTTCAACATGGTCCTTGCCGAAGGCCCCCCCGACCTGCCGGCATGACGCCGGCCATCACGATTTCCACCCTCCCACCGAAAGGCACGCATTGAGCGCCATCGTCGACATCGTCGGCCGCGAGATTCTCGACAGTCGCGGCAATCCCACCGTCGAATGCGACGTCCTCCTCGAATCCGGCACCATGGGCCGCGCCGCCGTTCCGTCGGGCGCCTCGACCGGCTCGCGCGAAGCCATCGAGTTGCGTGATGGCGATGCCGCGCGCTACGGCGGCAAGGGCGTGTTGAAGGCGGTCGAGCACATCAACACCGAGATCAGCGAATCGGTGCTCGGGCTCGATTCCAGCGAGCAGGCCTTCCTCGACCGGACGCTGATCGACCTCGACGGCACCGACAACAAGAGCCGCCTGGGCGCCAACGCGACGCTCGCCGTCAGCATGGCCGTGGCTCGCGCCGCGGCCGAGGAGTCGGGCCTGCCGCTGTACCGTTATTTTGGCGGCTCGGGCGCCATGACGATGCCGGTGCCGATGATGAACGTCGTCAACGGCGGCGCCCACGCCAACAACAATCTCGACCTGCAGGAGTTCATGATCATCCCGGTCGGGGCGCCTTCGTTCCGCGAGGCGATGCGCTACGGCGCCGAGGTGTTCCACGCCCTGAAGAAGATCATCGACGGCCGCGGCATGAGCACGGCGGTGGGAGACGAAGGCGGTTTCGCGCCGAGCGTCGCCAGCCACGAGGCGGCCATCCAGATGATCCTCGAGGCGATCGACAAGGCGGGCTACCAGGCCGGCTCGCAGATCGCGATCGGCCTCGATTGCGCGGCCAGCGAGTTCTTCAAGGAGGGCCAGTACCGCCTCGACGGCGAAGGCCTCACGCTCACGCCCGGCGAGTGGATCGACATGATGGCCGGCTGGTGCGACAAGTACCCGATCGTCTCCATCGAGGACGGCATGGCCGAGGGCGACTGGGACGGCTGGAAGCAGCTCAACGACAAGCTCGGCGCCCGGATCCAGCTGGTCGGCGACGACATCTTCGTCACCAATCCGAAAATCCTCAAGGAAGGCATCGCCAAGGGCGTCGCCAACTCGATCCTGATCAAGATCAACCAGATCGGAACGCTGACCGAAACCTTCTCGGCGATCGAGATGGCCAAGCGCGCCGGCTGGACGTCGGTCATCAGCCACCGCTCGGGCGAAACGGAAGACGCGACCATCGCCGACATCGCGGTCGGCACCAACGCCGGGCAGATCAAGACCGGCTCGCTCAGCCGATCCGACCGCATGGCGAAGTACAACCAGCTGCTGCGCATCGAGGAAGACCTGGGCGACGTCGCCACCTATCCGGGACGCGGCGCCTTCCGGCAACTCGCCTGACGGCATTTCCGAGGCGATCGTGCGGCTCGTCACCTTCGCCCTCGCGGCACTGCTGGCGCTGGTGCACGCCGAGCTCTGGTTCGGCAAGGGCGGCGCGCCGCGCATGGTCGAGCTGCGATCGAAGCTCGCTGCGCAGCAGGCCGTCAACGACGTCGCGCGGCACCGCAACGAGCAGCTCGCGGCGGAGGTCGGCGACCTGAAGGAAGGCCTCGAGATGGTCGAGGAGAAGGCTCGCTTCGAGCTCGGCATGATCAAACCCGACGAGATCTTCGTCCAGCTCACCGCGCCGCGCCGTTGAACGCGTTCGTCGCCACGTCAACCGCGGCGTTCTTCGCCTGGATCTCGCCACTGTTCGCCAGCGCGCTCACCGTCCACGGCGTGTCGGTCACCTGGTTCGAGATGGCGGCGTTCATGCTCGCCGTGGCGATGGTCGTGTGCAACATGCGCGTCGATCCGCTCGGCTGGCCGCTCGCCATCGCCAGTTCCCTTCTCTACGTGCTGTTGTTCTGGAACAGCCGCCTCTACGGCGATGCCGGCTTGCAGGTCTTCTTCGCCGCGATCGCCGTCTGGGGCTGGTGGCAGTGGCTGCACGGCACCGATGTGTCCGGCGGCGCCCTGCACGTGCACAGGCTTGGCGCGCGGGGCCGCTGGATCGCGGCCGCCGCGTTCGCCGTCGGCTGGCCGGCGACCGGCCTGTTCCTGCGACGCTTCACCGACACCGACGTGCCGTGGTGGGACGCCTTCCCGACCGCGCTGAGCGTCGTCGGCCAGTGGCTGCTCGGCCGCAAGTACATCGAGAACTGGGCGGTCTGGATCGTCGTCAACGTCGTCAGTACGGCCCTGTTCGCGTACAAGGGCCTGTGGCTGACGGTCGTGCTCTACGCCGTCTTCATCGGCATGTCGGCGATCGGCTGGCGCGCCTGGCAGCAGCGCCTCGTCGCCATGCCGGGCGGCCGGTGAGCCGCGCCTTCGTCGTCGCGTTGCTCGGCGCCGAGAGCACCGGCAAGACGACGCTGGCCGCCGAGCTCGGCGCCGCGTACGCCGCCCGCGGCGTGCGCACTGTCGTTGTCGACGAGGTGCTGCGCTCCTTCTGCGTCACGCACGGTCGGACGCCGCGGCAGGACGAGCAGGCCGGCATCGCCGCCGAGCAGACGCGCCGCATCGACGACGCGGCCGACGCGGCCGAGCTGGTTGTCGCCGACACCACGGCGTTGATGATCGCCGTCTACAGCGACCATGTCTTCGGCGACCGTTCTCTCTACGACGGGGCGGAAGCGGCGCAGCGGCTCTGCGACCTCACGCTGCTCACGGCGCTCGACCTGCCGT
>CAZZVH010000291.1:2708-5176 GCA_964657365.1 uncultured Burkholderiaceae bacterium | reverse complement strand
CGTCATCTCGACGCGGAGGTACGTCTTCGAGGTCGAGCCGGCGGCGATGAAGAGATCGTCGAGCTTCGTCGGGAAGGTCGTCCAGCCGGTCGTCGAGGGCGGGCTCGCCGTCCCGACGTTGACGAGCGGGGTCGCGCTCGGAAGGGCGGCGGTCGTCGTCGCGGTCTCGGTCTGCGTCGTGCTCGGCCGCTTCCTGCGTGGCCTCCTCCAGCGCTGGGGCGGCCGGCCGCTGCAGCCGGCGAGGCTCGACGCGTGACGCGGCTGCCGGACGGGCGACGCGAGCGTCGTCCCGGGGCCTGGCGTCCCTGTGTCGTCGCCGCTGCGCTGGCCTGGGCCGCGCTCCATGCACCGGCGCACGCGCAGGTGCCGGCCCCTGCCGCGTCCTCCACGCCCGCGGATGCGGAGGACCCGCTCGCCCGCGACATGCGCGAGGAGATCCGGCGCATCCCCATCACGCTGAAGGACCTGTACGGCCGGCAGGAGACTCGGCCGATCATGGTCACCGTCTTTCGACCGCCCGGCGACGGGCCGTTTCCGCTGGCGATCGTCAACCATGGACGCGCCGTCGATTCGAAGCGCTCGCTCCAGGGGCGGCAACGGCTGGAAGACCTGTCGCGCTACCTGGTGTCGAAGGGCTTCGTGGTGCTGGTGCCCACGCGCGTCGGCTACGGCGAGACCTACGGCGACTTCGACCCCGAAGCCAGCGGTGGCTGCAACGCCAAGCGACTGGCGCCGATGGCCGATGCGATCGTCGCCCAGGTGTTGGCGACGCGCGAGCTGGCGAAGACGCTTTCCTATATCGACGCGTCGCGCTGGATCGTCGTCGGCCAGTCGGTCGGTGGCTTCGGCACGGTCGCCACGGTGGGCATGCATCCGCCGGGGCTCGTCGCCGGCATCAACTTCGCCGGCGGCACCGGCGGCAACCCGGACACCCGTCCGCAGGATCCGTGCAGCCCGCAGTCGGTCGGCCAGCTCTGGCGCGGCCTCGCGGCAGGCGCGGCGGTGCCGATGGTCTGGCTCTACTGGGAGAACGACCTGTTCTGGGGCCCGACGATCCCGAGGGCCTGGCATGCCGCATGGGTCGAGGGTGGCGGCAAGGCCGAGATGCACACGCTGGCGCCCGTGGGCAGCAACGGCCACGGCGGCTCGGCGATCGACATGGACCACTGGGTGCCGATCGTCGAGCCGTTCCTGAACGGCCTCGGCTTCGCGCGTTCCGGTCTTGTCGCGCGGCCGGCAGCGAGCGGCTTCGCGACGATCGACGACGCCGGCAAGGTACCGATCTCCGCATCGGCACGCGAGCGCGGCTACCGCAAGTTCCTGGATGCCAAGTCGCCGAGGGCCTTCGCCGTCGGGCCGGACAGCGCCTGGGGCTGGGCCACGGGCGACTGGGCGCTCGGCAAGGCGCTCGGGCGCTGCGCCCGCCGTGGCGCCCCCTGCAAGCTGTACGCCGTCGACGACGAGGTCGTCTGGTCGCGATGAGCACGTCGGGCGCAGCCCTGCTGTACGCTGTGCACCCGCTCCATCCAGCGAGGATCCGATGCTGCCAACCAGAGTGACGCTCGTCGACGTCGGCCCGCGCGACGGGCTGCAGAACGAGAAGGAGACGGTCGACGCCGCCGTCAAGATCGAGCTCGTCCATCGCCTGCAGGCCGCGGGCCTGCGCGAGATCGAGGTGACGAGCTTCGTCAGCCCGAAGTGGGTGCCGCAGATGGCCGACAACGCGGCCGTGATGGCGGGCATCGGCCGCCAGGCCGGCGTGCGCTACTCGGTGCTGGTGCCGAACATGAAGGGCCTCGACGCCGCCCTCTCGGCGCCGCGCGCGCAGTGGCCCGACGAGGTCGTCGTCTTCGCCGCCGCGACCGAAGCCTTCAGCCAGCGCAACATCAACTGCTCGATCGCCGAGAGCGTCGAGCGTTTCCGCCCGGTGGTCGCCGCCGCGCGCGAGCACGGCATCAAGGTGCGCGCCGCGGTCTCGGTGGCGCTCGGCTGCCCGTACCAGGGCGAGGTGAGCCCCGACGAAGTGGAGCGCGTGGTGCGGTTGATGAAAGAGATCGGCGTCGACCATTGCGGCATCGCCGACACGATCGGCGTCGGCACGCCGAAGCGCGTGCAGGCGGTGATGGAGCGGGCCCTCAAGCACTATCCGGCGTCGGAAGTGAGCGGGCATTTCCACGACACCTACGGGCAGGCGATCGGCAACGTCTACGCCGCGCTCGAAGCCGGCATCGCCACCTTCGACGCCAGCGTCGCCGGTCTCGGCGGCTGCCCCTATGCGAAGGGCGCGACCGGCAACGTCGGCACCGAGGACGTGCTGTTCCTGCTGAACGGCCTCGGCATCGAGACGGGGATCTCGATCGACGGCGTCGTCGATGCGGCTGCGTTCATCTCGGGCGTCCTGGGACGCAAGCCCGTCTCGCGGGTCGCGAACGCGCTGATGGCCAAGCGGGCCTCGGCCGCCGCGGCGG
>CAZZVH010000291.1:0-2698 GCA_964657365.1 uncultured Burkholderiaceae bacterium | reverse complement strand
CCCCCCCGACGCCGCACCCGCCTGAGTCACTTCTCGACGAAGGCGCGCTCGATCACGTAGCCGCCGGCCTGGCCGATGCCGCCGGAGATCGTGAAGCCGGCGGTGTCGAGCACGGCGCGCATGTCCTTCAGCATCGCCGGGCCGCCGCAGATCATGGCGCGGTCGGTGGCCGGGTCGATCTGCGGCAGGCCGATGTCGCCGCACAGCTTGCCGTTGGCGATCAGCTCGGGCAGGCGACCCTGGTTGCGGAACGGTTCGCGCGTCACGGTCGGGTAGTAGACGAGCTGGGCCCTGATCTGGTCGCCGAGGTGGTCGCTGCGCGGCAGGTCGTGGGCGATCAGGTCGGCATAGGCGAGCTCGTCGACCTTGCGCACGCCGTGCACCAGCACGACCTTCTCGAAGCGGTCGTAGACGTCGGGATCGCGGATGATGCTCATGAACGGCGCCAGGCCCGTGCCGGTCGAGAACAGGTAGACGTTGCGGCCGGGCAGCAGGTCGGTGAGCACCAGCGTGCCGGTCGGCTTGCGGCCCACGAGCACCTCGTCGCCCACCTTGAGGTGCTGCAGCCGCGAGGTGAGCGGGCCGTCCTGGACCTTGATGCTGAAGAACTCGAGGTGCTCCTCGTAGTGGGCGCTGGCGATCGAGTAGGCGCGCATCAGCGGCTTGTCGTCGACCATCAGGCCGACCATCACGAAGTGGCCGCTCTCGAAGCGCAGGCTGGCGCCGCGCGTGCAGGTGAAGGAGAAGAGCGACTCGTTCCAGTGATGGACGGAGAGCACTGTCTGGACGTCGAAAGCCGCCATGCGAAGAACACCTCGTGATCAGGGTTGCGCGGGCGCGGCCACCGAGGCGAGCACGACGCGCGTGATTTCGGCCAGCCAGCCATCGCGCTGCTCCGGCAGCGCCAGGTCGGCGCCGAGGAACGAAGACAGCGTGTAGCGGTTGGAGAGATAGAAGTAGCCGAGCGCAGCCAGCGTGAGGTACACCTTCTGCACGTCGAGCCCGCGGCGGAAGATCTTCTGCCGCACGCCTTCGGCCAGTATTGTCTGCAATATGTCGAGCACCGGCCTGGACAGGCTCTTCACCACCTTCGACTTGGCGATCAGCCGGCCACGCTGCAGGTTCTCGTTGGCGAGCAGCGCCACGAACTCCGGGTGGGCGAGGTAGTACTGCCAGATGAACGCGACCAGCGCCTTCATGGCGGCCACCGGCTGGCTCGCATCGAGCACCAGGGCGCTCTCGGCGTCGGCCATCTCGGCGTAGACGCCTTCCAGCACCGCGAGATAGAGCTTCTCCTTGCTCTCGAAGTAGTAGTAGATCATGCGGTCGCTCGAGCGGCCGCCGCGCGAGATGCGCTCGATGCGCGCGCCGCTGTAGCCGTGCCGCATGAACTCGTTGCGGGCGGCGCGCAGGATGCGGGCGCGCGTCTTGTCGGCGTCGCGGGCGAGCGGCTTGGCTGGCTTGGCTGGCTTGACAGAAGTCATGGTGTCGTCGACCGCAGACGCGCGACTGTCGCATCGAGGTCTTGCCAGGCCGGACGCTCAGGTGCGAAGCGCTGCCGCATGTAGGCTGCGAGGCGCGCGACCTGGCGGTCGTCGAGGCTGCCTGCGAAGGCCGGCATGAAGCCGATCTCCTTCGTCGCCGGCTCGCGGATGCCTTCGAGGATGGTGCGCACGAGGTTGTCGGGCCGCGCGCTGTGCAGGTTGCTGTTGAGCGCCAGCGGCAGGTTGGGGCCGAGCGTCATCGGGCCGTCGCCGTCGTGGTGGCAGGCGCCGCACGCGCCCGTGAACAGGCGCGCGGCTTCCTGCGGCAAGGGCGCGGCGGCCCGCGCCGCTTCCACCCCCCGGCGCGCCGATGCCTCCGTGTCGGTGGCCGGTGGCGTCAGCGAAGCGAGGTACGTCGCCATGGCCTGCAGATCGGCGTCGGGCACGGCCTGCAGCTGGGTCACCACCGCGGCCATCGGCCCGGCCGCCACGCCGTGCTGCAGCGTGTGGCCGAAGCGCAGGTAGCGGAACAGCTCGTCCTCGGTCCACGGCACGGGTGCGTGGTTCAGCGCCGTGAGCGCGGGTGCCTCCCAGCCGTCGACCATGGCGCCGGCGAAGGCCGCTGCACCGGACTTCTCGGCGCCGAGCAGATTGCGCGGCGAATGGCAGGCGCCGCAATGGCCGATGCCCTCGACGAGGGAGGCGCCGCGGTTCCATTCCGCGGACCGCTCGGCGCGCTGCGGCAGGGGCCCGACATCGAGGTAGAGCGCGTTCCACAAGGCCATGACCGGGCGGACGCCGAACGGAAACCGGAGCGCCGTCACGGGTGCCGCGACACGGACCGGGGGCTGCGCCATGAGGTAGGCGTAGAGGGCGGTGAGGTCGTCTTCGCTCGTGCGCGTGAACGACGTGTAGGGAAAGGCGGGGTAGAGGTGGCGGCCGTCCCGCGAGAGGCCTTCGCGCATCGCCCGCTCGAAGGCCGCGAAGCTCCAGCGGCCGATCCCGGTGTCGCGGTCGGGCGTGATGTTGGTCGACCAGACGGTGCCGAACGGCGTGTCCAGCGCACGGCCGCCGGCGTTGGCGGCGCCGCCGGGGGTCGTGTGGCAGACCACGCAATCGCCTGCTGCCGCCACCTGTCGGCCGCGCTCGATCGCCTCGGCGGTGTAGAGGCCGCCGACGTGGACATCGATCGGGGCGATCACCGTCCTGGCGCC
>CAZZVH010000290.1:0-5200 GCA_964657365.1 uncultured Burkholderiaceae bacterium | reverse complement strand
TGGGTCGACCGCCTGGTGATGCTGGCGCGCGGCCGCGGCCTGCGCGTGCCCACCGGCCGGACCAGCGCCGAATGGCAGGCCCGGCTGAGCGCTCTCGGCTTCGGGGTCTCGCGCGAGCCGATGCGGCGCGGCCGCTTCGATGCCAACGTGCTCCTCGTCGCGACGCTGCCGCCGAAGGCCGCGATCGCCGTCCCGCAGGCAGGCGTGGCGAGGCCCGCCGCCGCACTGGCATGACGATGACGACCTCGACGCTCGGTGACGACACCGCCATGCTCGACCATGCCGGCATCGCCGCCCTCATCCCGCACGGCGGCACGATGTGCCTGCTCGACCGGCTGCTCGCCTGGAGCGAGCGGCGCATCGAGTGCACGGCTGTCGACCACCGCGACGTCGCACATCCCTTGCGCACCGCCACCGGCCTGATGGCCAGCGCCAGCATCGAATACGCGGCCCAGGCCGCCGCGCTGCACGGCGCCCTGCTGGCCCGGAGCACCGGCAGCGCCGCATCGCCGGGCGCGCTCGCCAGCGCCCGCGACGTGCGGCTCGGCCGCTGGCGCCTCGACGACCTGCCGCGGGCCGAGCCCGACGCCTTGCGCATCGTCGCCGAGCGACTGGCCGGGGATGCCGGCCGTCTGCTCTACGCCTTCACCATCTCGCACGGCGGCGCCGAGATCGCATCGGGTCGGCTCGCCGTGGTCCTCGACATGACGTGGGCGAACCAGGCGCCGCCGCCATGACCGGCATCGCGGCGAGAAGACGCGCGCTGGTGACGGGCGGCAGCGGCGGCATCGGCCGGGCGATCGCCGAGCGCCTCGGCCGCGACGGCGCGCACGTGATCGTCCACGCGCACAGCCGCATCGACGCCGCCGATGCGACGGTCGACGCCATCGTCGCGGCCGGCGGCAGCGCCGAATCGGTGGCTTTCGACGTCACCGACCGCGCCGCCTCGCGCGCCGCCTGCGAGCGGCTCGCCGCCGCGGGCGCCGTGCAGATCATCGTCAACAACGCCGGCCTGCACGACGACGCCGCCTTCCCGGCCTTGCGTGAAGACCAGTGGCGGCGCGTTCTCGATGTCTCGGTCGACGGCTTCTTCAACGTCACGCAGGCGCTCGTGATGCCGATGATCCGCACGCGCTGGGGCCGCATCGTCAACCTGTCGTCGATCGCCTCGCTCACGGGCAACCGCGGCCAGGTGAACTACGCGGCGGCCAAGGGCGCCATCAACAGCGCGACCAAGTCTCTCGCGATCGAGCTGGCCAGCCGCGGCATCACGGTCAACGCGGTGGCGCCCGGCATCATCGACGCCGGCATGGCCGAAGGGTTCGACAAGGCGGCGATCGACAGGATGGTGCCGATGAAACGCGCCGGGCGGGCCGACGAGGTGGCCGCGCTGGTGGCGTTCCTGGTGTCGGACGATGCGGCCTACATCAGCGGCCAGATCGTCTCGATCAACGGCGCGATGTTCTGACGGGCGGGCCGGGCCGCCGACGGGCCCGGCTCAAGGCTGCGAGCGGGCGGCAGCGCGTCCCGCGACGCGCGCCTGCCGGCTGTGCCTTACTTCGAGGCCGGCTGGACGCCCTGGCCGGCGGGCACCAGCTCGCCCTTCTTAGCGGCATCGAGCGTCGTGGCCTTGCGCGCGGCCCGGGTCGTCTCGCTGCCCTGCTTCTGGATCGCGACGTCGGCCTTCTGGGTGACACCGGCGGGCGCGAGCTGGCCTTCTTTGCGCGCCTCGAGCGTGGCGGCCTTGCGCTGGGCGCGGGTGAGCGTCGAACCCGATGCCGGCGTGCCGGTGGTGGGCGCCACGCCCTCGCCGGCCGGTGCCAGGGTGCCCGCCTTCTCGGCGGCCCGGGTCTGGGCCTTGACCTCCGCACGGGTCGGCGAGCTGGCCTGAGCCAGCGCCGTCTGGCAGGCCAGCGAGGCCGAGACCGCGACGATGCCGGCAGCGATGGCGAACTTGAATGTCGAGCTCATGGGTGTCCCTTGTTGTGGATGGCGGAATTTTCCGCGCCCGGCATTTTGGCCGCTTCGTTCCGGAGCGACAAGCTGTCTTTAGGCCGTGTCGAACGGCGGCTGCCGCCTGGAGCGGCGCAGCGCCAGCGAGGGCAGGCGCCACAGGAAGCCGGCCATGAGGCGCAGATGCATCCACGTCAGGAGGACGTTGTCGCGGCCGTAGCGGAAGTGCGAGACGCCGCCTTCGTCGACACGCAGATAGCGCACCGGCGCCGCGAGATTGACCGGCCGCACGCCGCGCCAGGCGAGACGGACCACGGCTTCCGTGTCGAAGTCGAAGCGCCGCATCCAGGTTTGGCCGTGCATCACGTCGACGAGCGGCCCGATCGGATAGACGCGAAAGCCGTACAGCGAATCGTCGATCCCTGCCCCCAGCGTCTCGAGATCGGTCCACCAGTTGGAGACGCGCCGGCCGCGCACGCGCAGCAGCGGCGCCGACGCATCGAAGACCGGCCGGCCGAGGATCATCGCGTCGGGCTGCGCGAGCGAGGCGCGCATGAAGGTGTCGATCAGCTCGGCCGGATGCTGGCCGTCGGCGTCCATCGTCAGCGCGTGGACGAAGCCGGCGGCACGCGCTGCCTCGAGCGCGTGCAGCACTGCCGAGCCCTTGCCCCGGTTGCGGTCGAGGACGTCGACGCGCAGGCCCGGGTCGCTCGCAGCCATCGTCAGCAGCCCCTCCGCCGTGCCGTCGTCGCTGCCGTCGACGACGACCCACACCGGCGACCATGCCGCGCGCGCCGCGCGCACCGTCTCGTAGACCTTCGCGCCGGTGTTGTAGCTCGGGATGACGACGAGATGCGAAGTCGAGGCGATCATGCCCCGATCTCCTCGGCGAAGTAGGTCTCGAGGCGACGCAGCAGCGTGCGGTGATCGGTCTCGGCGGAGAACCGGCGGCCCAGGCGGACGCGGATGACGACAGGCACCGGCGGCGGCCGGAGCAGCGGCCAGCCCTTGGTGAGATAGGGCGATTCGCTCTCGATGAGCACGGTCTGGATCGGCACGTGCGCGAGATGCGCGATCAGCGTGATGCCCGGTCTGAACGCGTCGACGGGCGGATGCACGGTGCGCGTCCCTTCCGGGAACAGCACGAGCTGCGCGCCTTCCTCGAGGCTGGCCACGGCGTCGCGCACCATCGCCCGGCCCGCGTCGTTGCGGATGTAGCGCGCCAGCCGTGCGCCGGTGCCGAGGAAGATGTTGCGCAGGAGCACGGCCTTCATGACGCAGACGCCGCGCGGCAGCCGGGCGACGACGACCAGCGCATCGAGCATCGTCGGATGGTTGGCGGCGACGATCAGGCCGCCCGGCTCGTCGCGCAGCGCATCGAGCGCCCGCGAATCGATGTGCATCATGCCGAGCCGCTCGGCGCTCCACCAGAACGTGCGGTAGACGGCCGAGATGCCGGCGCGGCCGACGCGCGTGCCGGCGCGCCGCGGCAGCACCAGCGACAGCAGCGGCGCGACGATGTTCCACCCCAGCGACATCAGCCCGAGCTGCGCGATCAGCAGCGCGAACAGGAGCCGCTGCAGCACGTTCGGCGGCTTCAGCACGGAAACGGCGTCAATCGTCGACCAGCACGCGCTGCCCGGACACGGCGAAGATCCACGACACGCCGAAGCCTGCCGTGAAGGCGCTGTCGCGACGCACCAGCGGGCTCGGCGCGAAGGCGGCGCCGTGCAGGTCGTCGTAGCGCACGAAGCCGCCGAGCCAGGCGTTGCCGAGGCGGCGCGAGACCGCGGCGGTCGCGCGCCAGCCGGCATAGCCGCCGGGCGCGTCGTACGCGGCGCGCGTGCCGGTCGCGTACTCGGGCGCGACGCCGTAGAAATGCTCGTGGTAGCGGCGATCCGCGTACAGCGGCCCGGCCAGCATGCCGAGGTTCCAGCTGCCGGCCACGTTGTGCACGTCGAGGTTGAGGTTGGGCGAGAAGGTGACGCCGATCGACTTCGGCGACGACTGCAGCGTGATCGCCTCGCGCACCGGCAGGCGCAGGTCGAGCTTGAAGCGCCGGTCGGCCGATTGCCACAGCTCGACGTTCACGTTCGGGCCGATCTCGAACGTCCCGGACAGGTCCGGCATGCCGGAGCGGGCGTCGCTGCCCTTGCTCTTGGTCGGCGTCGAGGCGGCGAGGCTCAGGTCGACGACGATGCGGTGGTCGGCGAACAGGATGGCGCGGGCGCCGTCGCGGTCGGCGCGGAGGAAGCGGCCGCGGTAGGCCACGAAAGGCAGCGGCAGCACGTAGGCGCTGCTCTGGTCCGAGCCGCGATAGTCGGGGAAACGCACCGCGGCGACGCCGAGGCCGAATTCCCACAGCGGCTCGCCGTGCTGGGCGGCGGCCTCGGCCGGGGTCTCCTTCGTCACGGTGCCGTCGATCACCGGTCCGGGCATCGGCACGTCGTCGGCGCGGGCGCTCCCGGAGGCCGCCAGCGCCACGGCGAAGACGGAGGCGACGAGGATCGCCACGGGCGCCACGATCGGGCCCCGCATCGCCGCCCGCGCGCTCACGATGCGCTGGCCTCGACGTCCGTGATGTTGAGTCGCCGACGCTTCCAGAACGCCAGGCTGCGGCCGAGGTTGCCGAGCGAGACGAGGTAGTACATCGTCTTCAGCGCGGCGATCGACGGCCAGATCGGCGTCTTGCCGTAGATGTCGCCGGCGAGCAGCGACAGCAGCGCCTCCTTCACGCGCATCGGGTTCTGCGGATGCATGAAGAAGCCGCGCATCGTCGGGCTCGAGACACGGAAGATGAACCACGAGAACTCGCGCGGGCCGCGCCGCACCAGCTTGTCGAAGCGGCGCCGGGCGCGCGCGGCCTCGGCCGGCCGGTCGAGCGTGGTCTCGACGACGTCGACGCCGGCGAACCCGCTCTTCATCGCCAGCAGCACGCCCGAGGAGAAGACCGGATCGATGAAGGCGTAGGCATCGCCGAGCAGCAGGTAGCGATCGCCGCTCGAGCGGGTGCTGCTGTACGAATAGTTGCCGGTGGCGTGGACCTCGGAGGTCAGCGTCGCGCCGGAGAGGCGCTTGGCCAGCGCCGGACAGAGCGCGACCGTCGCCATGAAGAACTCGGGCAGCGGGATCTTGCGCGACTTCAGGTAGTACGGCCAGCAGACCGCGCCGATGCTGGTCGTGCCGTCGGCGAGCGGGATGAACCAGAACCAGCCGTGCTCGAACCAGAAGATCGTGATGTTGCCTT
>CAZZVH010000289.1:0-5207 GCA_964657365.1 uncultured Burkholderiaceae bacterium | reverse complement strand
GCCCTTGATCGGCTCGAGGATGCGCTTGCCCTCGACGTGCTTGTACTCGCCCTTGTTGAAGTCGGAGGCCGAGCCGTAGTACTCCTTGAAGAGCTTGCCGTCGACCTCGACCGTCTTGCCCGGCGATTCCTCGTGGCCCGCGAACAGCGAGCCGATCATCACCATGCAGGCGCCGAAGCGCACGCTCTTGGCGATGTCGCCGTGGTCGCGGATGCCGCCGTCGGCGATGATCGGCTTGGTCGCCACGCGGGCACACCATTTCAAGGCGGAGAGCTGCCAGCCGCCGGTGCCGAAGCCGGTCTTCAGCTTGGTAATGCAGACCTTGCCCGGCCCGACGCCGACCTTGGTCGCGTCGGCGCCCCAGTTCTCGAGATCGATCACGGCTTCCGGCGTGGCGACGTTGCCGGCGATCACGAACGCCTTCGGCAGCTTCTTCTTGATGTGCTCGATCATGCGGTGCACGGTGTCGGCGTGGCCGTGCGCGATGTCGATGGTGACGTAGTCGGCGCCGACGCCGTCGGCCGCGAGGCGGTCGATCACGTCGTGGTCGGCGGCCTTGACGCCGGAGCTGATCGAGACGAACAGGCCCTTGCCGCGCATCTTCCGCGCGAAGGCGACGTTGTCGACGTCGAAGCGGTGCATCACGTAGAAGAAATCGTTCGCCGCCAGCCACTCGGCGATCGGCTCGTCGACCACCGTTTTCATGTTGGCCGGCACCACCGGCAGCGCGAAACGGCGCGGACCGAACTCCTGCGACGGATCGCATTCCGAACGGCTCTCGACGCGGCACTTGCGCGGCAGCAGCAGGACGTTGTCGTAGTCGAAGATTTCCATGGCGGTCGAGCCGATCCGGAGAGAAGCGAGCGCTCGTGGCTCCAGCGAAAACGGGCACCCTGTGGAGTGCCCGTGAATGCATTCTACGCAGGTCGCGCTCCTAGAATGCGTCGATGAACCTGTCCCCTGCGAGCCTGCGGCCATCGCCGCTGCTCGAGAACCTGAACCCCGAGCAACTGGCGGCCGTGACGCTGCCTCCCGAGCCTGCCCTGATCCTCGCCGGCGCCGGCTCCGGCAAGACCCGCGTCCTGACCACGCGCATCGCCTGGCTGATCCAGACCGGCCAGCTCTCGCCCGGCGGCGTGCTCGCCGTCACCTTCACCAACAAGGCCGCGAAGGAGATGCTGGTGCGTCTCGACGCGATGCTGGCGATTCCCGTGCGCGGCATGTGGGTCGGCACCTTCCACGGCCTGTGCAATCGCTTCCTGCGCGCGCACTGGAAGATGGCGAGCCTGCCGCAGGGTTTCCAGATCCTCGACTCGGCCGACCAGCTCTCGGCCGTCAAGCGCGTCATGAAGGCGATGAACCTCGACGAGGAACGGCACGTTCCGAAGCAGGTGACGTGGGCGATCGCCGCCGCCAAGGACGACGGCCTGCGCCCGAAGGACATCGAGGTGCGCGACGAGCAGAGCCGCGTCATGGCCCAGGTCTACGAGGCCTACGACGCGCAATGCCAGCGGGAGGGCGTGGTCGATTTCGCCGAGCTCATGCTGCGCACCTACGAGCTGATGCGCGACAACGAGGCGCTGCGCGAGCACTACCAGCGGCGCTTCCGGCACATCCTGGTCGACGAGTTCCAGGACACCAACCGGCTGCAATATGCCTGGCTGAAGATGTTCGCCGGGCCGCCCGAGCACGGCTGCGCGTTGTTCGCGGTGGGCGACGACGACCAGAGCATCTACGCCTTCCGCGGCGCGCAGGTCGGCAACATGGCGGCCTTCGAGCGCGAGTACCGCGTGCAGACGGTGATCAAGCTGGAGCGCAACTACCGCTCGTTCGGCAACATCCTCGATGCCGCCAACGAGCTGATCTCGAAGAACTCGCGCCGCCTCGGCAAGAACCTGCGCACCGAGGCCGGCCCCGGCGAGCCGGTGCGCATCCACGAGGCGACCAGCGATTTCGCCGAGGCGCAGTGGTTCATCGAGGAAGCGCAGCAGCTGCACCGCGAAGGCACGCCGCGCCACGAGATCGCGCTGCTCTACCGCAGCAACGCGCAGAGCCGGGTGATGGAGAGCGCGCTCTTCAATGCATCGATCCCGTACAAGGTCTACGGCGGCCTGCGCTTCTTCGAGCGGGCCGAGGTCAAGCACGCGCTCTCGTACCTGCGCGTGATCGAGAACGCCAACGACGACACCAGCTTCCTGCGCGTCGTCAACTTCCCGGCGCGCGGCATCGGCGCGCGCACCATCGAGCAGCTGCAGGACGCGGCACGGGCGAGCGGGCGGAGCCTCTACCAGAGCGTCGCCTCGGTGACGGGCAAGGGGGGAGCCAACCTGCTCGCCTTTACCACCAGGATCGAGGCGATGCGGGAGGCGACGCGCGGCCTCACCCTGCGCGAGATCATCGTCCACATGCTCGAGGCCTCGGGCCTGGTCGACTTCTACAAGACCGACCGCGAGGGCAAGGACCGGCTCGAGAACCTCGAGGAGCTGGTCAACGCCGCCGAGGCCTTCGTCACCCAGGAGGGCTTCGGGCGCGACGCGGTGGCGCTGCCGGTCGACGAGATCGGCACGTCGAGCGGCTACGCGGCCTTTGCCGGAACGGCGCCCGTGGCGTTGGCCGCGAGCGCCGGGCGGGCCGAGTACACGACGCCCGGCGCGGAGATCGTCACCGACGGCGAGGTCATCGCGCCGCCGCGCATCACGCCCGACGCCGAGACCGGCGAGATCATGTCGCCCCTCGCGGCGTTCCTCACGCACGCCTCGCTCGAGGCCGGCGACAACCAGGCGCAGGCCGGGCAGGACGCGATCCAGCTCATGACGATCCACTCGGCCAAGGGGCTCGAGTTCGACTGCGTGTTCATCTCCGGTCTCGAGGAGGGCCTGTTCCCGCACGAGAACTCGTCGACCGATCTCGACGGCCTCGAGGAAGAACGGCGCCTGATGTACGTGGCCATCACGCGGGCGAGGAAGCGGCTCTACATCAGCTTCTCGCAGACACGGATGCTGCACGGGCAGACGCGCTACAACGTCAAGAGCCGCTTCGTCGACGAGCTGCCGGAATCGGCGCTGCGCTGGATCACGCCGAAGAACCAGGGCTTCGGCTCGGGGTTCTCGCGGGAGTACAGCAATGCTTGGCAACGCGGCAGCGGGCTGCAGTCGATCGTCGGCGCCGGAAGGGTCGCGCCGTTCGGCGCCTCGCCGGCGCCGCCACCGGCATCGACGCACGGCCTGCGGCCGGGCCAGGGCGTCTTCCACACCAAGTTCGGCGAGGGCGTGATCCTGACCCTCGAAGGCAGCGGCGACGATGCCCGCGCCCAGGTGAACTTCGGTCGCCACGGCATGAAGTGGCTGGCGCTCAGCATCGCCAAGCTGACACCGGTCGATTGAGCGGCGGAGGCCCGGACAGCCGGCCGCGCCGCCTCAAAGCAGGCCGGCGCGCTTGACCGACCGATAGCGGTTGACGAGCGCCACCGCGAGCCCCTGCGGCTCGACGTCGAGCAGCAACTGGTCGCGGCCGGCGAGGCGCCGGAACGCGGCATCGCGCGACTGCGCGAAGAGATGGGCGCCGGCCGCTTCGATCGCATCCTGCTCGACCCGCAGCGGCTGCTCGGCGATCTCGCGCAGCGCGCTCTCGCGCAGGCTGGCGACGAGCACGAGATGGCGCGTGCGCAGCAGCTTCAGCGCCAGGCCGAACTCGGGGCCGTCCTCTTCGCGGAAGTTGGTGAGCACGACGACGAGCGAGCGCTTCGGCATCGCCTTGAGCAGGTCGGTCGCGGCGACCTGGAAGTCGGGCTGGGTCGACTGCGGCTCGACGTCGTGGAGCGCGGCGATGAGCGTGCCGAGCGAGGTGACGCCCTTGCGCGGCGCGACCGAACGGGCCTGCGACGGGCCCCCGCCGAAGGTCATCGCGCCGACCTCGTCGCCGTCCTTCAGGGCCACGTAGGCGAGCAGCATCAAGGCGTCGAGAGCGGCGTCGAAGTGGCCGGTGCGCCGCGACGCCGAGCCTTCGTCGGCCCGCATGCGCCGGCCGCAGTCGAGCAGGAAGACGACGCGCTGGTCGCGCTCGTCCTGGTACTCGCGCACGATCGGCCGGCCGTGGCGCTGCGTCGCCTTCCAGTCGACGTCGCGGATCGCGTCGCCGGGGCGGTAGTCGGCAAGCTGCTTGAAGTCGGTGCCGCTGCCGCGCATCGGATAGCTCTTGATGCCGATCTCCGACAGGCGCCGGTCGCCGGCGAGCCAGGCGTAGCCGGCCACCGCCGCGAAGTTCGGGAAGACGCGCAGCGATGCCGGGCCGCCGAGGCGCCGCCGCATCTCGAACAGGCCGAGGACGCTGCGCACCCGCACCTCGGCGTCCGTGAACCGCGCAGTGCCGCGCCGCGTGGGGCGGGCCCGGTACTGCAGGGAGGTGCTGGAGCGGCCCGGCGCAAGGGCGGATGCCGGCAGGCCGCCGACGACGAAGGTCTCGTCGACGCCTTCGAACAGGGCCACGCGCCAGGCGCGACCGCCGTCGTTGACGAGCGAACCGCCGAGCGTGCGCTCGACGCCGACCGCCAGCGCCGGGGGCAGCTCGCGCTGCCAGCGCAACGGGGCCATGTTCCAGTCGCGGCGCGTCATGGCGATGTCGACCATGGCGACGAGCAGCCCCGCCACCACGACGATGCCGGCCGCCATGTCCACGTCGTGTGGCGGCGCGCCCAACAGCAGCGCGCACGCCGCGACGATCGTGGCGGCGAGCAGCCAGGCGATGGTCGCGCGGGTCGGGAGCACGGGCCAGCGGTCAGAGCCGCGGCGCGACGACGGTCTCGAGCAGCGCCGACAGCAGCTCGTCGACCCGCCGCCCTTCGAGCTGCGCATCGGGCGCCAGCATCACGCGATGGCGCAGCACGGGCAGGACGCAGCGCTTGACGTCGTCGGGCGTGACGAAGTCGCGCGCCTCGAGCAGGGCGGCGGCTCTCGCGGCGCGGATCAGCGCGATCGCGCCGCGCGGGCCGCTGCCGGCGGCCAGGCCGAGGCCGCCACGCGTGGCCCGCACGATGCGCACCGCGTAGTCGACGACACGCGCGTCGACGTGCACGCGCGAGGCGAGCTTCTGCATCGTCAGCAATGCAGCCGCGTCGATGCACTCGACGACGCCGCCGAGCGGCAGCTGGTCGCCGGCGCGGTCCTCGGTGGTGCGCACGACGATCGCCACCTCCTCGTCCTCCGGCGGGT
>CAZZVH010000288.1:0-5207 GCA_964657365.1 uncultured Burkholderiaceae bacterium | reverse complement strand
GGATGATCAACAAGGTGTCGTACCTGGTTCAGGTGCTCTGAGCACCAAGGACGTCAAGACCATGCAACTCAATACCATCCAACCGGGCGAAGGCGCCAAGAAGCCGCGCCGCCGTGTCGGCCGCGGCATCGGCTCGGGCCTGGGCAAGACCTCGGGCCGCGGCCACAAGGGCCAGAAGTCGCGTTCGGGCGGCTACCACAAGGTCGGCTTCGAAGGCGGCCAGATGCCTCTGCAGCGCCGTCTGCCCAAGCGCGGCTTCAAGTCGACGACCAAGAAGTACAACGCCGAAGTCTCGCTGGGCGACCTACAGCACCTCGGCGCGGCCGAGGTCGACATGCTGACGCTCAAGCAGGCCAAGCTGATCGGCGAGATGATCAAGAACGTCAAGATCATCAAGAGCGGCGAGCTCTCGATCGCGATCGCGGTGAGCGGCGGCATCCTGGCCACCGCCGGCGCCAAGGCGGCGATCGAAGCCGCCGGCGGCTCGGTCGCCTGAATCCGGACCAAGGCAGACGACCGTGGCAACGAACGCGAACCAGCTGGCCAAGAGCGGGAAGTTCGGCGACCTTCGCCGGCGCCTGCTGTTCCTGCTCGGCTCGCTGATCGTCTACCGCCTCGGCGCCCACATCCCCGTGCCGGGCATCGACCCGAACCAGCTGCAGGCGCTGTTCCAGACCCAGCAGGGCGGCATCCTCAGCCTGTTCAACATGTTCTCGGGCGGCGCGCTGTCGCGCTTCACCGTCTTCGCGCTGGGCATCATGCCGTACATCTCGGCGTCGATCATCATGCAGCTCATGAGCTACGTGGTGCCGTCGCTCGAGGCGCTGAAGAAGGAAGGCGAATCCGGCCGCCGCAAGATCACGCAGTACACCCGCTACGGCACGCTCGGCCTGGCGCTGTTCCAGTCGCTCGGCATCGCCCTGGCGCTGGAAGGCTCGCCCGGCCTGGTCATCTCGCCCGGCTTCGGCTTCCGGCTCACGGCGGTGGTCAGCCTGGTCGCCGGCACGATGTTCCTGATGTGGCTTGGCGAGCAGATCACCGAGCGCGGCCTGGGCAACGGCATCTCGATCATCATCTTCAGCGGCATCGCCTCCGGCCTGCCGAACGCGCTCGGCCAGTTCGGCGCGCTGGTCAACAACGGCTCGATGTCGATCGTCGCCGCTTTGTTCATCGCCCTGATCGTCGCCGCGGTGACCTTCGCGGTCGTGTTCGTGGAGCGCGGCCAGCGGAAGATCCTGGTCAACTACGCGAAACGCCAGGTGGGCAACAAGGTCTACGGCGGCCAGTCGTCGCACCTGCCGCTCAAGCTGAACATGTCGGGCGTCATTCCGCCGATCTTCGCCTCGTCGATCATCCTGCTGCCGACCACCGCGGTGAGCTGGTTCGCCACCGGCGACAGCATGCGCTGGCTGAAGGACGTCGCCGGCATGCTCTCACCTGGCCAGCCGATCTACGTGATCCTCTATGCGGCCGCGATCGTGTTCTTCTGCTTCTTCTACACCGCGCTCGTCTTCAACAGCCGCGAGACGGCCGACAACCTGAAGAAGAGCGGCGCCTTCATTCCCGGCATCCGCCCTGGCGACCAGACGGCGCGCCACATCGACCGGATCCTCTCGAGGCTCACGCTGGCCGGCGCCATCTACATCACGCTGGTGTGCTTGCTTCCTGAGTTCCTCGTCCTCAAATACAACGTTCCGTTCTATTTCGGCGGAACCTCGCTGCTGATCATCGTCGTCGTGACGATGGACTTCTGGGCGCAGGTGCAGAGCTACGTGATGAGCCAGCAGTACGAATCGCTGCTGAAGAAGGCCAATTTCAAGGCCGGCTGAACAGAACGCAAGACAAGAGAGCAAGGACGATCCAAGCGGAACGCATGGCGAAAGACGATGTCATTCAGATGCAGGGGGAGATTCTCGAGAATCTGCCCAACGCCACGTTTCGTGTGAAGCTGGAAAACGGTCATGTGGTGCTCGGCCACATTTCCGGAAAGATGCGCATGCACTACATCCGCATCCTCCCGGGAGACAAGGTGACCGTCGAGTTGACACCGTACGACTTGAGCCGGGCACGCATCGTGTTCCGGGCCAAGTAACGAAGGAGAGAAGAGATGAAAGTCGCAGCATCGGTCAAGAAGATGTGCCGCAATTGCAAGGTCATCCGGCGCAAGGGCGTCGTGCGCGTGATCTGCACGGACCTGCGTCACAAGCAGCGCCAGGGCTGAGCCCCGGCGTCTGAGAGCAAGAAAGCAAGAGGAATCTCATGGCACGTATCGCCGGCATCAACATCCCGCCGCACAAGCACGCCGAAATCGGCCTGACGTCGATCTACGGCATCGGCCGTTCGACCGCGCAGAAGATCTGCACCGCGGCCAACGTGCCGTGGGACCGCAAGGTCAAGGATCTGACCGACACCGACCTCGAGCGCCTGCGCGACGAGATCGGCCGCGTCACGATCGAGGGCGACCTGCGCCGCGAGATGTCGATCAACATCAAGCGCCTGATGGACCTGGGCTGCTATCGCGGCTTCCGCCATCGTCGCGGCCTGCCGGTCCGCGGCCAGCGCACCAAGACCAACGCCCGCACCCGCAAGGGTCCGCGCAAGAGCGGCGCGCTCGTCAAGAAGTGACGCGCACGGCGTCGACATCCAGACATTCAGCAGTGACACGTTCGTAGAGAAAGCCCACGCATGGCCAAGCCACCAGTCTCCACCGCCGCCCAGCGCGTGCGCAAGAAGGTTCGCAAGAACGTCGCCGACGGCATCGCGCACGTCCACGCGTCCTTCAACAACACGATCATCACGATCTGCGATCGCCAGGGCGCTGCCCTGGCGTGGGCGTCGAGCGGCGGCCAGGGCTTCAAGGGCTCGCGCAAGTCGACGCCGTTCGCCGCGCAGGTCGCCGCCGAGACGGCCGGCCGTGCCGCGCAGGACCAGGGCATCAAGACGCTCGACGTGCGGATCAAGGGCCCCGGCCCCGGCCGCGAATCGTCGGTGCGTGCGCTGGCCTCGCTCGGCATCCGCATCAATTCGATTTCCGACGTGACGCCGGTGCCGCACAACGGCTGCCGGCCGCAGAAGCGCCGTCGCATCTGAGGCGCGCTTCAAGCTAGCGGAGCGCCTTCAGGCGTTCCTCCGTAAGACCACCGTCTGAGCGCATAACAACAACACTCGCCAGACTCGCGCAGGCCCTGACCGGCTCGCGTCAGTAGCTCTACCAAGGACAACACGTGGCACGTTACCTCGGCCCCAAGGCCAAACTCTCCCGTCGCGAAGCGACCGATCTCTTCCTGAAGAGCGCGCGTCGGCCGATCGGCGACAAGTCGAAGTTCGACTCCAAGCCGGGCCAGCACGGCCGCACCTCCGGCACCCGCACGTCCGACTACGGCCTGCAGCTTCGCGAGAAGCAGAAGGTCAAGCGCATGTACGGCGTCCTCGAGCGCCAGTTCCGCCGCTATTTCGCGGAGGCCGAGCGCCGCAAGGGCAACACGGGTGCGAACCTGCTGATGCTGCTCGAGTCGCGTCTCGACAACGTCGTCTACCGCATGGGCTTCGGCTCGACCCGCGCCGAAGCGCGCCAGCTGGTCTCGCACCGCGGCATCACCGTCAACGGCGAAGTCGTCAACATCGCGTCGTATTCGGTCAAGGCCGGCGACGCGGTCAGCGTCCGCGACAAGGCCAAGAAGCAGCTCCGCATCACCGATGCCGTGAAGCTCGCCGAAGGCCAGGGCATGGCGGCGTGGGTGCAGGTCGATTCGGCCAAGCTCGAAGGCGTCTTCAAGAAGGCGCCTGACCGAGACGAATTCGGTGCCGACATCAAGGAAGCGCTCATCGTCGAGCTCTACTCGCGCTGACGCCATCGGCACGCCAGGCTCGGCGCCGCTCGCCGAGCCCCGTGCCCGTTTCCGAGTTCACGATTCCAGGCCGCTGCCTTTTGCCGGGCGCGCAGCGGCGTCATCCAGGCCCGGCGCAGTCTCCATCAGCCTTATCGGTGTAATGAGCCGAGGGTATTGAGAGGAACAGGACTTCAATGCAAACGAATCTGCTGAAACCCAAAGCCATCAACGTCGAACCGCTGGGCGGCAACCGCGCCAAGGTCACCCTCGAGCCTTTCGAGCGCGGCTACGGCCACACGCTGGGCAACGCGCTGCGCCGCGTGCTGCTGTCGTCGATGGTCGGCTACGCGCCGACCGAAGTGACGATCGCCGGCGTGCTGCACGAGTACTCGGCGATCGACGGCGTGCAGGAAGACGTCGTCCACATCATGCTGAACCTGAAGGGCGTGGTGTTTCGTCTGCACAACCGCGATGAAGTGACGCTGGTCCTGCGCAAGGAAGGCGAGGGCCCGGTCACGGCCGGCGACATCCAGACGCCGCACGACGTCGAGATCATCAACCCCGAGCACGAGATCGCCCACCTGTCGTCGGGCGGCAAGCTCGACATGCAGATCAAGGTCGAGAAGGGCCGCAGCTACGTCCCCGGCAACCTGCGCCGCTACGGCGACGAGCCGACCAAGTCGATCGGACGCATCGTCCTCGACGCCTCGTTCTCGCCGGTGTCGCGCGTCAGCTATACGGTCGAGAGCGCCCGCGTCGAGCAGCGCACCGATCTCGACAAGCTGGTGATGGAGATCTCCACCAACGGCGCGATCACGCCGGAAGAAGCGATCCGTTCCTCCGCCAAGATCCTGGTCGAGCAGCTGGCGGTGTTCGCGCAGCTCGAAGGCCAGGTCGGCGAGATGTTCGAACCGCAGCCGACGCGCTCGACGCAATTCGATCCGATCCTGCTGCGCCCGGTCGACGAGCTCGAGCTTACCGTGCGTTCGGCGAACTGCCTGAAGGCCGAGAACATCTACTACATCGGCGACCTGATCCAGCGCACCGAGACCGAGCTGCTGAAGACCCCGAACCTGGGTCGCAAGTCGCTCAACGAAATCAAGGAAGTGCTGGCATCGCGCGGGCTCACGCTCGGCGCGCGCCTCGAGAACTGGCCGCCGCAAGGTCTCGACAAGCGATAAGCAACACGAGGGCTCGCTTCGGCGGGCCCGGTGCATCCGCCAGTACCTGATACGGCTGGCGGCTCATAAGCAAGACGAAAAGGAAACAGCACCATGCGTCACGGACACGGACTCCGCAAACTCAACCGCACCTCCGAGCATCGGCTCGCGATGCTGCGCAACATGTGCGTCTCGCTGCTTCGCCACGAAGCGATCA
>CAZZVH010000287.1:0-5215 GCA_964657365.1 uncultured Burkholderiaceae bacterium | reverse complement strand
CGCTGGTCGGCCGGGCCATCGGCCGCGAGCGCGGCATCGATCTTCGCCAGGACGGCGGCGTGTTCGTTCTTCATGGCTGGAAAATATAGCCGGGTCTCGCTCGTGCCCTCGGCCTTCGAAGCGCGAAGGGGTGAACCCCGCTTGAGCGGGGATGCTCCTCCTGTCAACATGCCCGCATCCGCTGCATCCTGCAGAGGAAGTACCCGAGGGCACACCGACATGGCCAAGCTGTTCGCAATCTATCAACAGCCCAGGGATCCAGCGGCATTCGATGCCTACTACTTCAACAAGCACGTCCCGCTTGCCAAGACGATTCCTGGTCTGACGAGCTACGAGGTCACGCGCGGCGACGTGATGGGCACCGCGGGCAAGCATCGCGTCTACCTGGTCGCCATCCTCGAGTTCGCCTCCATGGAGGCGATCGGCGCTGCGATGGCGTCGGCAGAAGGGCGGGCGGCCGCAGCCGACCTGGCCAACTTCGCCGAGGCCGGCGTCGACCTGATGATGGGCGAAACGACATTCGTCTGAGCGTTGCGCCGAGAACGGAATTCGCGCGGCAGAGCGTCGATGCCCTTCAGGAGGGCGGCGGGGCCTGAGTCCGTGCGCTTCGGTCCACCAGGGGCGACGTGGTGGCCGGCCGCCCGAACGTGCACCAAGCGATCAGCGCCAGCAGCGCGGCCTGGATCGGCAGACGCAGCCAGAGCGCCCACATCGGCACGTCGAACAGGTCGGGTCGCTGCAGCATGTAGATATGCGCCGGCGTCACCGCGATGGTCAGGGCGAACAGGCCGATGCCGGCCGCGCGCCGTGTCCGGTGCCAGAGCAGGCCGGCCGCGCCGAGCAACTCGAACACGCCGCTGATCAGCACGGCGGCGCGAGGATCGGGGATGTAGGGCGGCACGATCCGCATCTCCGTCTGCGTCGCCGCGAAGTGGGCGATGCCACCGAGGAAGAACCAGAGGAAGACGAATCCGGTTCCGAACGGCCTGGCGCGCATGGCGCCGATGCTACGCGCCGGGGCGCGCCGGTCAGAACTCGGTCAGCTCGAACAGCGAGCTCACGGGCACCGTGTAGAGCCGTTCGCTCTTGTCGCGGACCTTCACTTCCTGCAGGCGCTGGTTCTTGTCGACGCCGCCCATGACCCAGACCCGGTGGCCGCAGACGATCAGCGAGGACACGTCGGGATGCCTGGCCTCGTAGCCGTCGCCCAGCAGCGTGACGTCGGTGCCTTCGAGGCCGTGCAGCCGGCACGATTCCACTTCCGTCCTGCTGGCGTTCCAGCGCACGCCCGTGATGCCAAAGTCGCTCATCGTCTCTCCTGAAAAGCGCGATTCTGTTGGAGCCGACGTGCCGCGTCGCGGTGTCGACCGGCAGGAAAGCACGGAGCGGCTCGCCGGACGACGAGCGGATGTCGCGCCGAAGGCGAAGGCCACTCGGGGCGAATGTCTCAAGAAGGCCTGCGGTCCTGATCGAACCTGCGAGAACCGGGAATGGTTGGCGGGTCGGCGCGTCCGGGACATCGACGTCGCGGGCTCGCCAGCCTAGGATGGCCGGATGAATTTCGGGTGGCTGGAAACCTTCTGCATCGTGCTCGGCGTCGTCGCGGTGATCGTGTCGCTGGGCTGGGCCATGAGCTGGAGCGCCTACCAGCGCAAGGCACGCTCCTGGCGCGGCCGGGTGCAGACCCTGACACAGCAGCTGGCGAAGGCCGACGCGAGCCAGAAGGCCCTGGGCGGCCAGGTCGCCGCCTTGCGCCGCGAGCTCGAGGAGAAGCGGGCGCTGGTGACGAGCCTCCAGCCGCCGCGGGCGCAGATCCCTCCGGCCGTCGCCGGCGTCAAGCAGATGAACGAGATCTTCCTGGTGCCCAGGCGTCCTGTCGGCAACACCGACTTCGAGGAAACCCAGATCCTCTAGCGGCCCGTCGCCGCGTCAGGCGGCGCTGTCGACACCGAGCGCCCTGGCCAGGAACGGCAGGCTGACGTCCATGCGGTAGTCGATGTCGGAGTGGTTGTCGTCGAACTCCTCGTAGTCGTGCGCGATGCCGAGCTCGCCGAGACGCTTCGAGAGGATGCGCGCGCCGTAGTGGATGTGGTACTGGTCCGACCAGCCGCAATCGATGTAGATGCCGCGCAGCGATCGAAGCGCCCTGGCGTGGCGTGTCACGAGCCGGATCGGGTCGTGCGCCAGCCAGGCCTTCCAGCGTGCCTCGATGCGCTCTCCGGTCTCGAGGTTGTACGGCAGGCGAAAGCCGTTGGGCGCCTCCGGATCGGGGTCGTAGCTCGCCGCCATGCACATCATCATGACGGCGTGGCCGTCCGCCGGGCCGAGCTTCCTCTTCTTCCACAACGCGGCGAGGAAGGCGGCGACGCGACCGTCGTCGTGGCCGGCCGCGACGTCGTGCTCGAGCGCGCGCACGTCGATCGGCCCCTCCTTGCGTTTCGGCCTGGCGAACCTCGCCAGCGTGTCCAGCGTGCTCGGCCAGTCGTGGCCGTAGACGAAATCGAAGTAGGCGTCGCCGGAGTGGTCGGCCACGGCGCCCCAGTGGTTCGGGTAGCGCATGCCGTGGACGATGGCGCCGTAGCCGCCCGAGCTCTTGCCGAAGCAGCCGCGGTGATCGCGTGACGCGAGGGTGCGGAAGTTCGCGTCCACGAATGGAACGAGCTCCTGCGTCAGGTAGTCGGCGTAGGCGCCGATGGCCGACGAGTTGATGTACTGGTTGCCGCCCAGCGACGTGAAGCAGTCGGGGAAGACGATGATCACCGGCTCCATCTTCCGCTCGTGGATCAGCCGGGCCGCCCGCTCGGGCACGTTCTCGCCGAAGTTCTTCCAGTTGGTGTGGCTGGCCCCGCTGCCCATGAAGCCGACCAGGTCGAAGAGCACCGGGAAGCGGCGCCCGGCGGCCTCGCTCGCGTCGTACTGCGGCGGCAGCCACACCTGCAGCGGCCGCACGAAGGGGTCGCCCAGGGCGTTGCCCTCGAGCACCTTCGAAGTGTGCTGCAGGACGACCAGGCGGCCGGGTGAACCTTGGGGGCGTTTGATGGGCATGGTCGTCTTGTGGGGGTCGGTCCGGCGGCCATTCTCGTCGCCGTGCCTCCGGGGCAGCCGCGGCCGGCTCGATGGCGCTCGTCTTTCCAACCGGGAAAGAGGAAGATCGAGGATGCCGTCCCCCGCCGAATCCCGATCACTGTCCGGGTTGATCCCGAGTCCGCTGACGTTCCCGGTGGTCGGCATCGGCGGCTCTGCCGGTGGCCTGCAGGCCCTGCTGCGGTTCTTCGAGGCCATGCCGGCGAACCCCGGCATGGCCTTCGTGGTCATCCTCCATCTCTCGCGCGACCACGAGAGCAACGTCGCCGCCATCCTCCAGCGGGTGACGAGCCTGAAGGTCTCGCAGGTGACGTCGTCGGTGGCGATCGAGGCGAACCGGGTCTACGTCATCGCGCCCGGCGCCAACCTGCTGATGAACGACGGCCATCTCGTCATGTCCGCGACCGTCCTCAGGCCCGGGCCGGCCGTCGCCATCGACGTCTTCTTCCGGACGCTGGCGCAGGTGCACAAGAGCCGCGCCGTGTGCATCGTGTTGTCGGGCACCGGCAGCGACGGCGCCGTCGGCCTGACCCGCGTGAAGGAGGAGGGCGGCATCACGCTGGCGCAGTCGCCGGACGACGCCGAGCACGACGACATGCCGCGCGCCGCGATCGCCACCGACATGGTCGACTTCGTGCTCCCGGCCAACCGCATGGGCGCGAAGCTGGTCGAGCTCTGGGCCAACGCGCAGCAGATCCAGCTGCCCGGCGTCGTCGAATCCGTCGCCGGCGCCGCGGCTGCCGCCGACACGCCGCCGGCACGCGCCGAGGAGGACATCCTGCAGGACATCATGATGCAGCTGCGCGCCCAGACGCGGCACGATTTCCGGCACTACAAGCCGGGCACCGTGATGCGCCGCGTCGAGCGCAGGCTGCAGGTCAACGGCCTGCCCGACCTGGCCAGCTACCTCGATTTCCTGCGCAGCAACCCGCGCGAAGCGGCGCCCCTGCTGCAGGACATGCTGATCAGCGTCACCAACTTCTTTCGCGACCACAACGCGTTCGACGCGCTCGAGAAAGACGTCCTGCCGCGCATCTTCAAGGACCGGACCGCCGGCGAGCAGGTGAGGGTGTGGGTGGCGGGCTGTGCCACGGGCGAAGAAAGCTACTCCCTGAGCATGCTGCTGCAGGAGCAGGCGGGAGACCACGGCGAGCGCGGCGAATTCCAGATCTTCGCGACCGACATCGACGAGCGGGCCATCGCCACGGCGCGCCGCGGCATCTATCAGACCGGCATCGCCGCCGACGTGTCGGCAGCGAGGCTGCAGCGGTTCTTCGTGCACGAGCAGAACCAGTACCGGGTGACCACCGCGATCCGGGAACGGGTGCTGTTCGCGACCCACAACCTGCTGCGCGACCCGCCGTTCTCCCGGCTCGACCTGATCTGCTGCCGCAACCTGCTGATCTATCTCGACCAGAGCGCCCAGACCAGCGTGCTCGAGATGTTCCGCTATGCCCTGAAGCCTGGCGGCTACCTGTTTCTCGGCACCTCGGAATCGGTCGATGCGGCGGGTGCGCTGTTCACCGTCGTCGACAAGAAGAGCCGGATCTTCCGCGTCGACCCGAACGCGCCGAAGCGGGGGCATGCCGGCTATCTCGCCGATCGTGCCGCCGATGCGGTCGTGCCGGCGCCCTCGAGCGCCCCGGAAGCCGAACGCGTGCCGCCGCAGGGCGCCCTGGCCATGCAGCACCTGCAGGCACTGCAGAACGTCCTGCCGGCCAGCGTGCTGATCGACGAACGCCACGACGTCCTGCATCTGTCGTCCGATGCCGCGCGCTTCATGGAGCGCAATGCCGGCGTTCCGTCCAACAACCTGCTCGACAACGTCGAGGAAGACCTGCGCCTGGAGTTGCGCACCGCCCTGTTCAAGGCGGCGCAGACCGGCAGCAAGGTGGTGGCGCGCGTGCGGGACCGGGCCGACGGCCTTCGCCCGGCACTCGAGATCGAGGTGCATCCGATCACCGACGGCGAGAAGGGGACGAGGCGCATGCTCGTGGTCTTCCGGGAACTGGAGCCGGCCTCGCCGGAGACCAATTCGGCCGATGCGGCCGCACCGGCGAGGAACTCGTCGCATCACCTGATGCTCGGCAGGCTCGAGGAAGACAACCGGCAGCTGAAGGTCCATCTGCAG
>CAZZVH010000286.1:0-5230 GCA_964657365.1 uncultured Burkholderiaceae bacterium | reverse complement strand
GCCGCAGTTCCTGTCATCCGTGCAGATGCTGCCAACCCAGCGGCCGTAACGTCGCTAAGAACCAGGCATTTGGCCGCCAAATGCTGGCACTGTGCCTATCCTGCACTCATTTCTTCTGCCTCTTTCTTAAGCAAATTCACGTGCTAATGGCGATCTGGCGGCGAATTAGCGGTTCAGTCCGATGGAAAGCGGTGGTTTAGTGACGCTTCGCGAAAGGTTGAGGCAGAAGACGGCGTGAGACGTCCGACGGCAGCCCGCAAGCGATGCACGTTATGCGTCAGGGCGGCGCGGCGATAAATCCGTCGCGTCTCAGGCGCATCCGCAGCGCGTCTATCCCAGGCCGCAGCGTTCGGTTGTCTCGCGCAAGCTCCGAGCGTCTGATTCAGCTCGCCCAACTCGAGCTGCTCGTCGAAGAGGGCGAGAGCCAGCGCGACGCACTCGGCGACGAGCCGACGGCCATAAACCCCCCCTGCGCCGAGCGAGCCCGAGTCGAGGCGGCCGGTGCGCAAGCGCTCACCGGTAGACCTCGACCATCGGCGCGCCACCACACAGGGCGGCGTCTTCCACGTGGGTCTGCTGAATCAGGAAGCTTTAGGCGAAAACACGCCTTCCGAGGAGGTTAGTGCTCAATCAGGCTCACCCATCGACAGTCCTTGAAGCCTTTATCCGGAGAAAGAGTCGCTGCCGCTCTGGGCCGGACCGACGCACAGTCCACGCGTTCCGCTCCTTCGATGTACGGATCAGACGTCGTCACCTGGACATGATTCGAGAATTTCCTGCGTGGGCGGGCGATCGTGTCCCGTTCGAGCTAGCTTTCTCGTACAGGTTGTCGAGAGGCCGACATCACGAAGACCACCATGACGTTGCTCACGAGGATCCCACCTGTCGCCGGCGAGGCGCGAACCTTTCTTGCGGCGATCGCACTCAGCGGGCAGCTGTCACTGCCACTAACATCGCCATTCGAGCGTTTGAAGTGGGATCGGCCGCCGTATGGGAGAAGTAACTCTCTTGATCGAGAAGGCGCGCGCCGGCAGCCGCGAGGCCCTGGACCGGATCTTCGAGCTTCTCTACCCCGAACTCCGGCAGGTCGCTCACCGTCGTCTCGTCGGCGGCGCCCGTCACGGCCCCTTCGAGACCACGGCGTTGGTCAACGAGTGCTATCTGAAGCTCATCCAGCGCGAGGCGTTGACGCCTGCCGATCGAGCGCACTTCCTCGCCTATTCGGCAACGGTCATGCGCTCGATCATCGTCGACGCTGCGCGCGCGGCGCAAAGCGAGCGGCGCGGTGGCGGAGTCGATGCGGTCACCCTCAGCACCGACTTGCTCGAGATCCTTCCTGCGCCCGAAGAAGAGATCCTCGACGTGCACGCCGCGCTCGAGGAACTCGTCACGCTCGACCCGCGCCTGGCCAGCGTCGTCGAGATGCGCTATTTCGGCGGCATGGACGACGACGAAATCGCCGCGACACTGGGCCTGTCGTCGCGGACCGTACGGCGCGACTGGGACAAGGCCCGTCTGCTGCTGGCGCAAGTCCTGCGGGCTTGACGATCAGCGTCGGCGCCGGCCGCAACGCATGACATCGTTGTCGTCATTCGCTGGCAGTTGGCCCGCGGTCAGCGCCCTGCTCGACGTGGTGCTCGGTTTGCCGGCAACCGAGCGCGAGGCGTGGATCGAGCGGTTGGCCGGCGAACAGGCGGTCCATCGGGAGACGTTGCGCGCACTGCTGACACGGCAAGGCCTTGTCGAGACGGGCGACTTCCTTGGCGATCTGCCGGTTCTCGATATGCGTGCGCCGGAGCCGACGGCGGGCCGGGTCGCCGCAGGCAGCCGGGTTGGTGCCTACCGGCTCGTCGCCGAGATCGGCGCAGGCGGGATGGGCACCGTCTGGGCCGCCGACCGGGCCGACGGCCTGTTGACGCGTCGAGTGGCATTGAAGCTGCCCCATATCGTCTGGGGGGACGTGTTCGCCGAGCGCTTGGCGCGCGAGCGGGAAATTCTCGCCACGCTCGACCACGAGCACATCGCGCGGCTCCACGACGCGGGCGTCGACGCGCAGGGCCGCCCCTATCTCGCGATGGAATTCGTGTCCGGAGAGCCGATCGATGTCTTCTGCCGTTCGCGGAGTCTTTCCGTGCGTGAACGGATCGCCATGCTCTTGCAGGTGATGGAAGCGGTTTCCCATGCCCATGCCCGGCTCGTCGTGCACCGAGACCTGAAGCCGAGCAACATCCTCGTCAGCGGCGAAGGCCAGGTCAAGCTGCTCGATTTCGGCATTGCCAAGCTGCTCGAGGCCGAAGGTGGACGCTCGAGCGAGCTGACCCGGCGCGCCGGCCTGGCGCTCACGCCGGACTACGCGAGCCCGGAGCAAATTCGCGGTGAGCCGCTCGGCACCGGTAGCGACGTCTACGCCCTAGGCGTGGTCGCCTACGAGATGCTGTCCGGCACCAGGCCGTACCGCCTGAAGCGCGGCAGCGCCGCCGAGATCGAGGAAGCCATCGCGACCGCGGAGCCTCGCCTGGCGAGCGATGCCGCCACCTCGCCCGACGCACGCCATGCCCTGCGCGGGGACCTCGACGCAGTGCTTCGGCGGGCTCTCGAGAAGGGCGTCACCGACCGGTATGCCAGTGTGGACGCCTTCGCCGACGACCTTCGCCGTCATCTGCGCGGCGATCCGGTGCAGGCGCGGCCGGACAGTCGGCTCTATCGCGCAACACGCTTCGTGGGCCGGAACCGTCTGGCCGTCTCGATGACGGCCGCGTTGCTCGCGTCGATCGCCGCGGGCGCGGTGGTGTCCGTGTGGCAGGCGCATGTTGCACGTGCCGAAGAGCGGCGCGCGTCGGTCGAGCTGGATCGACAGCGAGCGATCCTCGACCTGTATCTGGAGACGCTCTCGCGACTGTCGGTGCTGGCCTCCGAAGACCCGAAAGCGATGACGGCACGCGGTGCGGTGACGACCGTGCTCCAGGACAAACTCCGAGAGATGGCTCCCCGATACGCCAATCGGCCAGACGAGCGTGCCGCTCAACTGCAAGCAGTGATGCTGCAGCTGAACTACGACAACCGCTTCGACGACTCTCTGGCCGTCGGCCAGACCTACCTCGCCCACTTGCAAGCCAACGGAGGCTCGGCCGCACAAGTGATCAATACCTATTGCACGCTCGGCAGGACCCTCTTCCAGCTCCATCGGTACGACGAAAGCGAAGCGATGCGGCGGGCCGGCATGCTCTGGGCACCAGACGCCGACGATCACGACACGCTCACGTCGCGCATGCAGGCTGCCACCGACCTTGGCGGGCTTCTCACCATGCGTGGCAAGCGTACCGAAGCACGCGCGGTGCTGACAGGCGCCGACGCCGAGATGGCCAGGCGCTATCCGAACGAGCACGTCCGTTACGAGAAGATGTCGCAATTCGCCATTTTCGATTTCGGATTCGATGACGATCGAGCGTTGAAGTGGATGCAGCAATCGCACAAGGAGTTGCTGGAGCAAGGCGGCGCTGACCCAGACACCCTCGCCAACAACGACTGGCTACTTGGTTCTGCGCTGCTGGCCAACGGACGTGTCGCCGACGCCGAATCGGCACTCACCGAATCGCTGGCGATCTATCGGCGCGAATACGGACGCGACAGCCGCAATGGCGTGCGTGCCTTCGCCCGGCTGATGAGCGCGGTCTCGCGCCGTGACCCGGTGCGCGCCGCGACCATGATCGACGCCGAGCGCCATGCATTGACGGCACAACCGGAAGGCCTGTCGCGCTACGCAGACCTCTCGCTGAGTGCGCGCAGGCTCGAGGCGGCATGGCTGGCGGGGGACACCGCTTCGGCAATCGGGGTGAGCCTGCCCCCGGACGCCGAACTGATGGCAGAGTCGGCCTTGCGCGACAACGAGCTCTTGTTGATTCAGCGCAGCCGCGCGCTCCTTGACGCAGGCGACGCGCACGGCGCACTCAGGCTTATGCAGGCGCTGCACAGCCGGTGGCCGGAGCGCGGCCTGCCCACCGCCCCGTGGCTGCGCATCGAAGAGGCGCTGGCCGAGGCGCAACTCGAGGCCAGGCAGAACCTGGAAGCCGCGGCGACGGCAGGCGCCGTGCTTCGGCTCCTCGAACAGGAAGGCGCTTCGGCAGGAAAGAGTTACCACGCGGCGGCCGCGCTTGCGGCGCTGGCAGAGATCAGGAGCGGTCACCGCGAAGAAGCCACGCGCCTTCTTGCCCTGGCGGCCAAGTCATCGCCGGCATTTCCATCCGCTGCCGAGCAAGCCGATGTCGACCTGAACCGCGCCCAGGCTCTGAGCGAGCTAGGACGCAATGCGGAAGCTGCGACCCTGGCACGTACGTCACTGTCGACCTTGAGCGGCCAGAACGCTGCCAGCCCCCGCCTTGCACTGGCCAGGCGCCTGGCGGGCGAAACGAGGATCTGACGTCGTCGAGAGGTCAGGATTTCCGTCTGAGGGGCACTTTTCGTTGGGCAATCGCGCCCCGAGCTGACCGCTCCTGCAAGAGGGCGCCGGCGCCACGCAAGACGCTGTAACCACGGCGCCCTGCCTCTGGTCGAAGTTCGCCGAAGGGTGGGCCGTCGCTGTCCGTGTACTGCAAGAAAGTTTGTCTGCCGATGTCCACTCGCGGCGGCCTTTCCGTTCATTGAGGTATGGGGCAAGCGCTGGCGCTGCCCACTTCGTGAGCCGCAACGTCCTGACTGGAGAGCATCTTGAACGACCACTTCCTGATGGCTTCGCTGTCCGCGGAGCACCGAGCTCCGACATTCCGGGATGATCTCCGCAGCCGTGGCCCTGCAGGGCGCCATGCTGCCGCGTGGATCACCACGGTGACCGTCGCCGCTGCTGTCTGCGGCTTGGCGACGATGGCAGCGGTTCTCGGATCGACCGTCGGAGTCGCAGCGCCGCTGTCCCTTGCTGACTCGATCGCGCGCCAGGAGCTGCGGCTCGAGGCGGCGCGTGCATCGATCGACGCCAGGCCGTTGATCGGCGCATCGCATCTGCCACCGTATGACGCGCGGGCAGCCGTTGTCCGCGAAGAGTCGGAGCTGCGCCGACTGTCCTCGACCCGGACTGCGGCGCGTTGAGCGGCACCTGCGATCGCACCTGATGGGCAATTTCGGGATCATCGCCCTCTGCATGGTGCTCGGCGTTGTGCTGCGCGCCAGCGGACGCCTGCCGACCGACGCGCACGTCACGCTCAATGCGGTGATCATCAACGTCGCCTTGCCGGCCCTG
>CAZZVH010000285.1:0-5231 GCA_964657365.1 uncultured Burkholderiaceae bacterium | reverse complement strand
GGCGGTAACCGTAGCGCTCGAGCAGCCACGGCGTCGTCAGCATCGACAGCGTCATCGCGCCCATGAACCCGGCCGAGAGCCACTGCGCGCGCTCCTGGCCGAGGCCGAAGACGCGGCTCATGTCGGGCACCGCGACGTTGATGATCGTCGAGGCCATGATCGCGGCGACCGTTCCGATCATCACCGTCCCGAGCACGCGCCAGCGGTAGCTCGGGCCGAAGCGCTCGGCGAGCGCGGTGCTGGAATGGGTCGGGTCGGTATCGGGCACGAAGACGGCGGTCACGGTCGGCGACGTCGATTGTCGCCGCCGGCCGTGGGTCTCCCGGGCTACCAGATCGAGACGCGCTTCTCCGGCGGCAGGTACATGGCATCGCCCGGCTTGACGTTGAACGTCGTGTAGAACGCCGGGTGGTTGCGGACCGCGCCGTTGACCCGGAATTCCTCCGGCGAGTGCGGGTCCGACTTGATCTGCGACAGCAGCGCCGCCTCGCGCGACTTGGCGCGGAAGACCTGCGCGAAGCCGTAGAAGAAGCGCTGGTCGCCGGTCGTGCCGTCGATCACTCTCGGCTGCTTGCCATTCAGCGAGGCGTGGTAGGCCTTGTAGGCGATCTCGAGACCGGAGTTATCGGCGATGTTCTCGCCGAGCGTCAGGCCGCCGTTGATCGTGTAGCCGGGCACCGGGGAGAACGCGGAGTATTCGTCGACCAGCGATTTGGTCTTGACGCTGAATCGGTCGCGGTCTTCCGCGGTCCACCACAGGCGCAGGTTGCCGGTGCCGTCGTACTGGCTGCCGGAATCGTCGAAGCCGTGGCTGATCTCGTGGCCGATCACCGCGCCGATGCCGCCGTAGTTGACCGCGTCGTCGACGTTCGGATCGAAGAACGGCGGCTGCAGGATGGCCGCCGGGAACACGACTTCGTTGAGGGTCGGGTTGTAGTAGGCGTTGACGGTCTGCGGCGTCATGTGCCACTCGAGGCGATCGACCGGCTGGCCGAGCTTGGCGAGGTTGCGTTCGTGCTCGAAAGCCCGGGCACGCTCGACGTTGCCGAGCAGGTCGTCGCGGCGGATGACCAGGTTTCCGTAGTCGATCCAGCGGTCCGGATAGCCGATCTTCGGCGTGAACTGCGCGAGCTTCGCCTTCGCTTCCTGCTTCGTCTGCGGGCTCATCCAGTCGAGCGAATCGATGCTGTCGCGGTAGGCGGCGAGCAAATTGGCCACGATCTTTTCCATCCGCGCCTTCGACTCGGGCGGAAAGAACCTGGCGACATAGAGCCGGCCGGCCGCCTCGCCTTCGGACGTCTGCACCAGCGCCACGCCGCGTTTCCAGCGGGCCAGGTCTTCGGTCGTGCCGAGCAGGGCCGTGCCGGCGAATGCGAAGCGGGCATCGACGTAGGCCTTGCCGAGATACGGCGCGTAGGCGTTCAGCAAGTGGACGCGCAGGTATGCCTTCCAGACCGGCAGCGGCGTGGCGGCAAGCTGGGCCGCGAACGCGGGCAGGTAGCTGGGCTGGCGGACGATGACGTCGTTCGCCTTGCCGGCCACGCCGATCGCAGCGAGATAGCCGGGCCAGTCGAAGCCGGCGGCCAGGTCGCCGAGTCCGCCCACCGCGACCTTGTTGTAGCCCTTGACCGGGTCGCGGTTCTGGACGCGGGTCCACTGGCCGCGCGCGAGTGCCGTCTCGAGGTCCTGCACGGCTTGGGCCTGGCTCGACGCGTCGCCGCTGGCGCCGGACAGCCCGAGCAGCTTCGTCAGGTAGACGACCTCGGCGCTGCGGGCCTGCGCGAATTTCGGATCGGCGGCGATCAGGTAGTAGTCGCGATCGGGCAGCAGCAGGCCGCCCTGCGTCAGGGTCGGAATGTAGTGCGTCGCATCGCGTGCATCCAGCGAGACGTACAGGCCGACCGGCACGCCGGCACCGAGGCGGTCCATGCGGCCGAACTCGGCGCCCAGATCCTTCACGGATGTCATCGCATCGATCGTCGCGAGCTCGGCGGCAAGCGGACCGAGGCCGGCCTTCTCCGCCGCGGCCTCGTCCATGAAGCTCTCGTACAGGTCGCCGATGCGCTGCGCATCCGGCGTGTCGTGCGTCCGCGCTGCCTCTTCGATCAGGCCGCGCAGCTGCGCCTCCGAACGATCGCGCAGGGAGATGAACGAACCGATGCGCGACTTGTCGCCGGGAATCTCCGTCGTCTTCAGCCAGGTGCCGTTGACGGCGCGGAAAAAGTCGTCCTGGGGCCGGACGGAGGGGTCGAAACCGGCCCGTGCGACGCCCGAGGCGAGCGGCATGTCGGCGCTGGCCGACCCGGCGACGCCGAGGAGAAGCGACGCCGCGACGGCGATGGACAAGCGCAGGGGAGAAGGCTTCATCGAGATCCCAGGTGCCATGGAACCGGCGGATCGCGCCATTCCACGAGGTCGAGTTCCGGACGGCCGGATCGGCCGAACGAGGACGTGGCGCGCTGCGTCAGCGCGCCTGGATCGAGACTGTAATCAGCTCAGATTTCCTCGTAGAGCGGTAGGGTCAGGAATTCCGCGAACGCGTCCTGCGTGCTCATCTGCGTGAAGATCTCCGCGCCGCGATCGAACTTGCCCGTGAAACCGTCGGCCTTGATCTTGGCGAGCTCTTCGGGCACCAGCTGCTTCACGAGCTCGGCGGTGACCTTGCGGCCGTCGTCGAGCACGCCCTTCGGCGAACGAATCCACTGCCAGACCTGCGAGCGGCTGATCTCCGCCGTGGCGGCGTCTTCCATCAGGTTGTGGATCGGCACGCAGCCGTTGCCGGCGAGCCAGGCGCCGAGATAGTGGATGCCCACGCCGATGTTCATGCGCAGGCCGGCCTCGGTGATCGGCGTCTCCGGCTTGAAGTCGAGCAGGTCGGCTGCGTTGACGGACACCTCGGGCTTCTGCTTGTCGAACTGGTTCGGCCGGTCGCCGAGCACGGTGACGAATTCCTTCATCGCCGATTCGACCAGCCCCGGATGCGCGACCCAGCCGCCGTCGTAGCCGTCCTCGGCGTCGCGGCGCTTGTCGGAAATGATGCCGGCCATGGCGATCTCGTTCTTCGCCGGGTCGTTCTTGATGGGGATCAGCGCGCTCATGCCGCCGATCGCCGGCGCGCCGCGGTGGTGGCAGGTCTTCAGCAGCAGCAGCGCGTAGGCGCGCATGAACGGTGCCGTCATCGTCACCTTGGCACGGTCGGCCAGGCAGAAGTCGCGGTCGAGCTTGAACTTCTTGATGCAGCTGAAGATGTAGTCCCAGCGGCCGGCGTTGAGGCCAGCCGAGTGCTCGCGCAGTTCGTAGAGGATCTCGTCCATCTCGAAGGCGGCCAGGATGGTCTCGATCAGCACCGTCGCCTTGATCGTGCCTTGCGGCAGGCCGAGCTCCTGCTGCGTCATCACGAAGATGTCGTTCCACCAGCGCGCCTCCTGGTAGCTCTCCAGCTTGGGCAGGTAGAAATACGGGCCGGCGCCGCGCGCGAGCAGCTCCTTGGCGTTGTGGAACATGAAGAGCGCGAAATCGAAGATGCCGCCCTGCACGCGCTTGCCGTCCACCGTCACGTGCTTCTCGTCGAGGTGCAGGCCGCGCGGGCGCACCTGCAGCACCGCGATCTTGTCGTTCAGCTTGTAGCGCTTGGTGCCGGCCGGGCTCGTCTGCTCGAACGACAGGGTGCGGCGGATCGCCTGGCCGATGTTGATCTGGCCCTGGATCTGGTTCGACCACAGCGGTGAATTCGAGTCCTCGAAGTCGGTCATGTACGAATCGGCGCCGGAATTGAAGGCGTTGATGACCATCTTGGCGTCGACCGGGCCGGTGATCTCGACGCGCCGCAACTCGAGCGCCTTCGGCACCGGCGCGATCTTCCAGTCGCCGTCGCGGATCGCCTTCGTCTCGGCCGGGAAGCCGGGCCGTTCGCCGGCGTCGAGCTGCTTCGCGCGTTCGGCGCGCACCGCGAGCAGTTCCTGGCGGCGCGGATCGAACGCGCGTTGCAGCTTGGCGACGAGCTCGAGCGCGGCAGGCGTGAGGATGGCGTCGAAGCCGGGGAGGATGGGCGCGTTGATGGCCACGCCTTGCGGCAGGGTGAGCGTCGTCATGGTGGGTTCCGTCAGGCTGGAATGGAAGTGGCGAAGGTCAGCGACAGGACATCGGCGAGCGTCGTGCCCACGTGCGTGGGCGATGTGCCGAGATCGTCGAGCGGCAGGCCGAAGCGGTTGATCCAGAGCGTCGTGTAGCCGAACCAGGTCGCGCCGATGGCGTCCCAGCAATTGCTCGACACGAACAGGATGTCGGCCGCGGGCAGGCCGAACGCCGCAGTGCCGAGCGCGTAGGTGGCCGGGTCGGTCTTGAAGCGGCCGGTCGACTCGACGCTCAGCAGCGGATCGATCAGGCCGGAGAAACCGGCGTGGTCGACCACGGCGGCGAGCATGGCCGGATCGCCGTTGCTGAGAACGCCGGCGGGGATTCCGCGCTGCTTCAGCGTCTCGAGCACGCCGCGGTTTTCCGGAAAAGGCTCGAGACGCTCGTAGCTGGACATCAGCGCGTCTTCGGCGCTCGCGTCGAGCGACAGGCCGAGCCGTTCGGCGGCGAAGCGCAGGCCGCCACGGGTGCAGTCGAGAAAGCTGCGCGTGCGCCCGCTCATCGACACCAGCCGGGTGTACTCGATCTGCTTGTCGCGCCAGAGGATGCCGAGCCGTTCGCCGTGGCCTGGAAACAAGGCGTCGGCAGCGACGCCGACGCTGTAGACGTCGAACAGGGTCCCGTAGGCATCGAACAGCACGGCTCGGGGAGCCGGCTCGGGCGTGGCATCGATCGCTCGGGTCATGGCCGCGATTGTGCTGTGCAGCGAATTGCGCCGCATCGCCTGCCCCCGGCACGCGGCGACCGCTCCCGCGGCGCCGGGCCCGTGTCGACGATCTACGCCGAGAGGCAGCTCTTCATGAAGGTCTTGCGGTCGTCGCCCTTCTTGCCGGTGGCGTCGCTGTTGCACTTCTTCATCTTGTCCTGCTGCGTCATCGGCGTGGCCGGCGCGGCGGCCATCGCGCTGCCGCCGGACAGGCAGGTCTTCATGAAGGCCTTGCGATCGGCGCCGGTCTTGCCAGTGGCGTCGGCGTTGCACGACTTCATCTTGCTCTGCTGCGTCGACATGGGTGCGCTGGCGGCATCGGCGGCGAAGGCGGGAAGGGTCGCGGCTGCGGACAGGGCGAGAGCGGCGATCAGTGCGAGCTTGTGCATGG
>CAZZVH010000284.1:0-5248 GCA_964657365.1 uncultured Burkholderiaceae bacterium | reverse complement strand
TCGGCACCCGAGGCGACCGGGTTGTAGAAACCGACGCGCTCGATGAAGCGGCCGTCTCGGCGCAGGCGCGAATCGGCGACGACGATGTTGAAGAAGGGGCGCTTCTTCGCGCCGCCACGTGCAAGCCGGATCACGACCATGATGAATTCCTTCGAATAAGGGACTGGCTGCGGAAACGATTTCCGCGAACAACCCAGCATTATAAACTCCGCCGCTCTTCCTGCTCCCGACCTTCCATGAGCGACGTGCTGATCCGGCCGAGCGAGGCCACCGATCTCGATGCGATCACGTCGATCTACGGCTGGAACGTGCTGCACGGCACCGGCACCTTCGAGATCGAGCCGCCCGACCGCGCCGAGATGGAGCGGCGCCGTGCCGACGTGCTCGCCAAGGGCTGGCCCTACCTGGTGCTCGAGCGGGCCGGCAAGGTCGTCGGCTACGCCTACGCCAACCAGTTCCGGCCCCGCCCCGCCTACCGCTCCTCCCTGGAAGATTCCGTCTATCTCCTGCCCGATGCGGTCGGCGGCGGCCTCGGCAAGCACCTGCTCGCCGAACTGCTCGCACGCTGCGAGGCGGCCGGGGCGCGCCAGGTGATCGCCGTGATCGGCGATTCGGCCAACGCCGGCTCGATCGGCGTGCACCTTGCGCTCGGCTTCGAGCAGGTCGGCGTCATTCGCTCGGCCGGCTGGAAGTTCGAGCGCTGGTGCGACGTCGTGATGATGCAGAAGAGCCTGGGCCTCGGCGACGCCAGGCCGCCGCCGGCCCTCGTCAGCCTCGCGCCGTGAGCGACGCCTCGCGCGGACCGCGCTCGAAGACGGTCGCGACCTGGCTGGCGCTGGTCGGCGGCAGCCTCGGGCTGCACCGCTTCTATCTGCACGGGCTCGCCGATCGCTGGGGCTGGCTGTTTCCGGTGCCGACGCTGGTGGGCGCCTTCGGCTTCTGGCGCATGCGCACGCTCGGCACGGAAGACGCGCTCGGCAGCGCGCTGGTGCCCCTGCTTGGCGCGATGGTCGCCTCGACCATGCTGGTCGCGATCGTCTACGGGCTGATGCCCGACGAGCGCTGGAACGCCCGCTGGAATCGCCGCCGCGACGACGCGTCGGCGACGCCGCCGTCGGGTGGCCTGGCCATCGCCGGCGTCATCGTCGCGCTGGCGGTCGGCGCGACCGTGGCGATGGCGACGATCGCCTTCTGCGCCCAGCGCTACTTCGAGGCGCAGGCGCCGTTCTAGGCGCGGCGCTACGCGAACAGCCAGAGCCCGATCGCATAGAACACGCCGGCGACGAATGCCGATGCCGGGATCGTGAAGATCCAGGCCCAGACGATGTTGCCCGCGACGCCCCAGCGCACGGTCGCGGCGCGCCGCACCGAGCCGACACCGACGATCGCGCCGGTGATGGTGTGCGTGGTCGAGACCGGAATGCCCAGCGCCGTCGCCAGGAACAGCGTGATCGCGCCGCCGGTCTCGGCGCAGAAGCCGCCCACCGGCTTCAGCTTGGTGATCTTCTGGCCCATGGTGCGGACGATCCGCCAGCCGCCGAACATCGTGCCCAGGCCGATCGCGATATAGCAGCACCAGATGACCCAGGCCGGCGGCATGGCCGAGTCGGGCGAGGCGTACTTCGAGGCGATCAGCAGCATCCAGATCAGGCCGATCGTCTTCTGCGCGTCGTTGCCGCCGTGGCCCAGGCTGTAGAGCCCGGCCGAGACCAGCTGCAGGCGACGGAACAGGTTGTCGACCTTGAGCGGCGAGGCGTGCCGGAAGATGTTCGCCACCAGCACCATCAGCAATGCACCGAGGAGGAAGCCGAGCACCGGCGAGAGGAAGATGAAGAGCACCGTCTTCCAGATGCCGGAGGCGATCAGCGCGCTGGCGCCGGCCTTGGCGATCACCGCGCCGACGATGCCGCCGATCAGGGCGTGCGACGAGCTCGACGGGATGCCCCACCACCAGGTCACGAAGTTCCAGAAGATGGCGCCGATCAGCGCGCCGAAGACGACATGGTGATCGACGACGCCGGGCTGGACGATGCCCTTGCCGATGGTCGCGGCGACGCTCAGGTGGAAGACGAAGATCGCGACGATGTTGAAGAAGGCGGCGAACACGATCGCCTGCTGCGGCTTCAGCACGCCGGTCGAGACCACGGTCGCGATCGAGTTCGCGGCATCGTGGAAGCCGTTCATGAAATCGAACAGGATGCCGAGCGCCACCAGCAGCGCGACGACGCCGAACGAGATCTCCGCGGCGCTCATGCGCGGGCCCGCGGCGCAGCCGGCAGCGTCAAGAATTCTCGAGGACGACGCCCTCGATCAGGTTGGCGACGTCCTCGCAGCGATCGGAGATCGACTCGAGCTGCTCATAAATGGTCTTGAGCTTGATCAGCTCCCGCACGTCCTTCTCCTCGCGGAACAGGCGCGACATCGCCGAGCGCATGACGCGGTCGGCATCGGACTCGAGCCGGTCGATCTCCTCGCAGGTCTTGATCGCCGCCTCGGCGACCTCGGGCTGGCTGATCTTCGGCAGCAGCGAGACGGCGTGCTGGACCCGCTCGCAGCACTTCGCGCTCAGGTCGCCGAGGCGCAGGATGTCGTCGTTCATCGCCTGCACGTCGTAGAGCGACATCGTCTCGCTCGCGTCCTGGAGCAGGTCGAGGATGTCGTCCATGGCGTTGATGAGGCCGTGGATCTGCTCGCGATCGATCGGCGTGATGAAGGTCTTGTGCAGCAGCCGGTTCACCTCGGCGGTGACCTTGTCGGCCTGGCGCTCCGCGGTGCCCACCTCGATCGTGTGCTTCTCGCGCAGCTCGGGATCGGCGTAGTGCTGGATCAGGCGGATGAAGGCGCGGGCGCCCTCGGCGATGAAGCCGGCGTGCTGGTTGAAGAGCTCGAAGAAGTTCCCCTCGCGCGGTAGCAACTTGCCGAACAACATGCATCTCTCCTCGTTCGCGGCGAGTTTACGGGCCGTGCCGCGAGCGCAGGTAGCGGCACACCGCTGCCCACCGATCACAATCGCGCTCGCCGTCGAGGCCTCGTGGCCGACACGCCGCGCAGCACGCCAGTGACCAGCCAAGCCCACACCTCCACCGACAAGCCACGCGGCAGCGACCCGCTCGAGCCGCGGCTGCGGGTCAGCGGTCTGGAGTGCCGGCGCGGCGAGCGCACCCTCGTGCTCGGCCTCGACCTTGCAGTCCATGCCGGCGAGATCGTCTGGCTGCGTGGCGCCAACGGACAGGGCAAGACCACGTTGCTGCGGACCCTGGCCGGGTTGAGCGCGCCCGAAGCGGGCGAGATCCGGTGGGCGGACTCGGCGCCGGAATCGGCGGGCCGTCCGCCCTTCCTCTACCTCGCCCACGCGAACGGCCTGAAGGACGACCTCACCGCGCTCGAGTCGTTGCGCTTCCTGCTCCTGCTGGCCGGCGGCACGCCCACGGCGGCAGCGCTCGACGCAGCGCTCGACCGCTTCGGCCTCGCCTCGCGCCGCCATGCACCCGTTCGCACGCTGTCGCAAGGCCAGCGCCGCCGCGTCGCGCTGGCCCGACTGGCGGTGTCGCCGGCGCCCGCCACCTGGCTGCTCGACGAGCCGTTCGACGCGCTCGACACGCTCGGCACCGACACGCTCGACGCGTTGCTCGCGGCGCACGCGTCGGCGGGCGGCAGCGTCGTCCTGACGAGCCATCTGCCGCTGGCCATCACGGATCCGACGCCGCGCGTCGTCACGCTGCAAGCGCCGGTCGCGGCATGACGGGGCTCTTCACGGCGATCGTCGCGCGCGATCTGCGCCTGGCCGGCCGCCGCCGCTCCGACGCCCTGTTGCCGATCGCCTTCTTCACCGTCGCCATCAGCCTGTTCCCGCTCGGGGTCGGCCCGGAAGCGCAGACCCTGCGCCTGATCGCACCCGGGGTCGTCTGGGTCGCGGCGCTGCTCGCGGCCATGATCTCGGTGACCCAGCTCTATGCCGGCGATCTCGCCGACGGCTCGCTCGAGCAGATGCAGCTCGCGTCGGCGCCGGGGCTGCCGATCGGCCTCGTCGTGGCCAAGGCGACCGCGCACTGGCTCGTCACCGGCGTGCCGCTGGTGGTCGCCGCACCCGTGTTCGGGCTGATGTTCGACATGAGCGGCGCCGCGATCGCCACGCTCGTCGTCACGCTGCTCCTGGGCACGCCCGTCCTCAGCCTGCTCGGCGGCCTCGGCGCCGCGCTGACGCTCGGCCTGCGCGGCGGGGCCGCCCTGCTGGTGCTGCTGATCGTGCCGCTCTGCATTCCTGCGCTCATCTTCGGCGCCGGCGCGGTCGCCGCCGTCGACACCGGGATGAACGCGCGCGGCCACCTGTCGCTGCTGGCGGCGTTTCTCATCTTCACGGCCCTGCTGGCACCGCCGGCGACGGCCGCCGCCCTCCGCATCGCCACGGAATGACCGGTTGTAACAAGGACCGCCCGGGACGCGGGACAATCGTCACCGCCCTTCCCGACGCCTCACCCGCCCGACGCGCCTGACGCATGCCCTTCCGCTTCTACCAGTTCGCCTCCCCGGCCCGCTACTACCGGCTGGCCGGGCTGCTCGTGCCGCTGTGCTGGGCCGCGTTCGCCGTGCTGACGCTGGCCGGCCTGTACGTCGGCTTCTTCCGGGCGCCGACCGACGCGACCCAGGGCGATTCGTACCGCATCATCTTCATCCACGTGCCGGCCGCATGGATGTCGATGGTCCTCTACATCGCCATGGCGTTCTGGGCGGCGATCGGCTGGGCCTTCAATGCGCGGCTGGCGTCGATGCTGGCGCGCGCCATCGCGCCCACCGGCGCGATGTTCACCTTCCTCGCCCTGTGGACCGGATCGTTCTGGGGCAAGCCGGCGTGGGGCACCTGGTGGGTCTGGGACGCCCGCCTGACGTCGGAGCTGATCCTGCTGTTCCTCTACGCCGGCTTCCTCGCCATCGTCGCCTCGATCGACGAGCCGCGTCGTGCCGACCGCGCCGGTGCGCTGGTGGCGGTGGTCGGCAGCGTCAACGTGCCCATCATCTATTTCTCGGTGAAGTGGTGGAATACCTTGCACCAGGGCGCCACCATCACGTTGACGACAGCGCCCAAAATGGCCAGCTCGATGCTGGTCGCCATGCTGCTCATGACCCTCGCCTTCTGGGCCTACGCCTTCGCCGTCGTGTTCACACGGTCGCGCGCCATCGTCCTCGAGCGGGATCGCCACGCCGCCTGGGCGGGCGACACCCTGCACGCAGGGCCGGCCCTGCGCGGCGC
>CAZZVH010000283.1:0-5255 GCA_964657365.1 uncultured Burkholderiaceae bacterium | reverse complement strand
ACTCGGCGTTGTTCGAGATCGAATAGTTCATGTTGGCGATGCCGCCCTCGTAGATCAGGTCGACGATGAGCTTGAGCTCGTGCAGGCATTCGAAATAGGCCATCTCCGGTGCGTAGCCGGCCTCGGTCAAGGTCTCGAAGCCGGCCTTGATCAGCTCGACGGCGCCGCCGCAGAGCACGGCCTGCTCGCCGAACAGGTCGGTCTCTGTTTCCTCGCGGAAATTGGTCTCGATGACACCGGCCTTGCCGCCGCCGTTCGCGGCGGCGTAGCTGAGCGCCAGGTCGCGCGCCTTGCCAGACTTGTCGGCATGGACGGCGATCAGGTGCGGCACGCCGCCTCCCTGGGTGTAGGTCGAACGCACCGTGTGGCCGGGAGCCTTCGGCGCCACCATCCAGACGTCGAGGTCGGCGCGCGGCACGACCTGGCCGTAGTGGACGTTGAAGCCGTGCGCGAACGCGAGGGAGGCGCCCTGCTTGATGTTGGGCGCCACGTCGTTCCTGTAGACCTCGGCGATCTGTTCGTCCGGCAGCAGCATCATGACGACGTCGGCGGCCTTGACCGCCTCGCCGACCTCGAGCACCTTCAGCTTCGCCGCCTCTGCCTTCGCCCACGACGCGCCACCCTTGCGCAACCCGACGGTGACGCGCACGCCGCTGTCGGACAGGTTCTGCGCGTGCGCGTGCCCCTGCGAGCCGTAGCCGATGATGGTGACGTTCTTGCCCTTCACGAGGCTGAGATCGGCGTCCTTGTCGTAGTAGACCTTCATGATTTCTGTTCCTGTGGGATGAATGGTTGACGGCTGTGTCGCTGGTCGGAGCGGCTAGATGCGGAGGATTCGCTCACCGCGGCCGATGCCGCTGGAGCCGGTGCGTACGGTTTCCAGGATGGCGCCTTTGTCGATCGCCTCGAGGAAAGCGTCGAGCTTGGCGGCCGCTCCGGTGAGTTCGAGCGTGTAGCTCTTTTCGGTGACGTCGATGATGCGGCCGCGGAAGATCTCCGCCATGCGCTTCATCTCGTCGCGCTCCTTGCCGACCGCGCGCACCTTGATCAGCATCAGCTCGCGCTCGGTGTACGCGCCCTCGGTCAGGTCGACCACCTTGACGACCTCGATCAGGCGATTCAGGTGCTTGGTGATCTGCTCGATGACTTCGTCCGATCCGGTCGTGACGATCGTCATGCGCGAGAGAGAAGCGTCTTCGGTCGGGGCGACCGTCAGCGTCTCGATGTTGTAGCCCCGCGCCGAGAACAGGGCGACCACGCGAGACAGCGCGCCAGGCTCGTTTTCCAGGAGGACCGCGATGATGTGCTTCATGGTCAGAGGTCTTCGGAACCGAGCAGCATCTCGCTGATGCCCTGCCCCGCCTTGACCATCGGCCAGACGTTCTCCGTCGGATCGGTCTGCACGTCGAGGAACACCGTCCGGTCTTTCAGGCGAAGTGCCTCGCGCAGGGCCGGCTCGACCTCGGACGGCTTGTCGATCCGGATGCCGACGTGCCCGTAGGCCTCGGCCAGCTTCACGAAATCGGGCAGCGCTTCCATGTAGCTGTGCGAGTAGCGGCCGCCGTAGTCGATCTGCTGCCACTGCCGCACCATCCCGAGATAACGGTTGTTGAGCGAGACGATCTTCACCGCCGTCTTGTATTGCAGGCAGGTCGAGAGCTCCTGGATGCACATCTGGATCGAGCCCTCGCCGGTGATGCAGAAGACGTCGGCGTCCGGCTTGGCCAGCTTGATGCCCATCGCGTAGGGCAGGCCGACGCCCATCGTGCCGAGGCCGCCGGAATTGATCCAGCGGCGCGGCTGATCGAATCGGTAGTACTGCGCCGCCCACATCTGGTGCTGGCCGACGTCGGACGTGATGTAGGTGTCCCGGTCCTTCGTGAGTTGCCACAGGGTCTCCACGACCTCCTGCGGCTTGATCACGTCGGGACTGGTCGCGAACGCCAGGCAGTCGCGCTTGCGCCACTCGTTGATCTGCGACCACCACGGCGACAGCGTCTTCGCGTCGGGCCGCGACGCGGCCTCGCGCAGTTGCGCGATCAGCTCCTGCAGCACGTCCTTCACGTCGCCGACGATCGGCACGTCGACGCGCACCCGCTTGGAGATCGACGATGGATCGATGTCGATGTGGATGATCTTGCGCTCCACCGAGGCGAAGTGCTTCGGGTTGCCGATGACACGGTCGTCGAAACGCGCACCGACGGCGAGCAGCACGTCGCAATGCTGCATCGTCATGTTCGCCTCGTAGGTGCCGTGCATGCCGAGCATGCCGAGGAACTTCGGATCGCTCGACGGATAGGCGCCCAGGCCCATCAGCGTGTTGGTGCAGGGAAAGCCCAGCAGATCGACCAGCGCACGCAGTTCCTCGGACGCGTTGCCGAGGATGACGCCGCCGCCCGTGTACACGTACGGACGCCTGGCGCCGAGCAGAAGCTGCACCGCCTTGCGGATCTGGCCGCCGTGCCCCTTGCGCACCGGGTTGTACGAGCGCATCTCGATGCTGGCCGGATAGTGGAACGGGGCCGTCGCCATCGAGACGTCCTTCGGCACGTCGACGACCACCGGGCCGGGCCGGCCGGTGCGGGCGATGTGGAACGCCTTCTTCATGGTCGACGCCAGGTCGCGCACGTCCTTGACGAGGAAGTTGTGCTTGACGATCGGCCGGGTGATGCCGACGGTGTCGCATTCCTGGAAGGCGTCGAGGCCGATGGCCGGCGTCGGCACCTGGCCGGTGACGATCACCATCGGGATCGAATCCATGTAGGCGGTCGCGATGCCGGTGACCGCGTTGGTGACGCCCGGGCCGGAGGTGACCAGAGCGACGCCGACCTCGCCGGTGGCGCGGGCGTAGCCGTCGGCGGCGTGCACGGCCGCCTGCTCGTGCCGGACCAGGACGTGCTCGATCGTCTGCTTGTAGAGCGCGTCGTAGATGTAGAGGACGGCACCGCCGGGGTAGCCCCAGAGATAGCGGACGTTCTCCGCCTGGAGGCAGCGGATCAGGATCTCGGAGCCGTTGGGATCGGGGGGTGGCGCGGTGCGGCTGGCGGCGGCGGGCGCGCGCTGCGTGTCTGGCGCTGACGTTTCCATGTCTGACCTTTGCGAATTTCTCTGACGAAAAACCATCGGTGCACCTGGCCTCGCCCTCGTGAGGCGGGTGCGGTGCCTGAGCCGATCGCCTGGGCGCCCTGCGGTCAGGTGCGTACGCGATCGATACTGTCGTGCAACCGCGAATTATCGCATCGGCGGCCGGCGCGCCCGCTTGCGGCGAACGCGAACAGGCCCTGCCGATTGCCGATGTGATAATCCGGCAGCGACCGATCCGCAGCCGCAGGCCCGTCTTCCTTGGCGACCGACAAAGAACTTTCCGACTTTCTGAAGAGCGTCGAAAAGCGTGCCTGGAAGCGCGCCGCATACGCCGTCCGGGACGAAGACGCCGCACTCGACATCGTGCAGGACGCGATGATCCGTCTCTCGGAAAAGTACGCCGACCGGCCGCCCGCCGAGTTGCCGCTGCTGTTCCAGCGGATCGTCTCCAACGCGACCATGGACTGGTTTCGCCGGCAGAAGGTCCGCAACCAGGTCGTGCGCAATTTCTCGGATTTCGAATCGGCCGGAAGCGATGGCGACTTCGACATCCTGGAGACGCTCGAGGCGCTCGGCAGTTCGCTCGAATCGGAGAGCGCCGCCGACTCCGTCTCACGGGCGCAGATCTTGCAACTTATCGACGACGAAGTCGCTCAGTTGCCGGGACGTCAACGTGAGGCGTTTCTCCTGCGTTACTGGGAGGAACTGGATGTCGCCGAGACAGCCGCTTCGATGGGGTGCTCCGAGGGCAGCGTGAAGACGCATTGCTCCCGGGCGGTCCATGCGCTGGCCAAGGCTCTCAAGGCGAAGGGAATATCTCAATGAGCACGCAAGACACGACCTATCGCCTGAGCGCCCCGGAAGCCATCGAGGCACGCTTCGCCCGCAACATCGTCGCCCGGCTGTACGAGCGGGCGGAATCTGCTGCACCGGAAATCGGCGAGCGCCTGCGCTACGCCCGGGGCAAGGCGCTGGAGGCGGCGCGCCGTGCCCGTGCCGAGGCGTCCGTGCAAGGCGTCGGCATGGATGCCGGCGGTGCGGCGATCCTCGGCTTCAGCCGGTCCCGCTGGTGGCTGCGCGCCGCCTCCGCGTTTCCGATCCTCGCGCTGGTGGCCGGGCTCGTGCTGATCCAGCAATGGCAGACGCGCGTGCAGATTTCCGTCGCTGCCGAGGTCGATGCAGCCCTGCTCGGCGACGACCTGCCGATCAACGCCTACCGCGACCCCGGCTTCGTCGAATATCTGAAAGCCCCTCCGACCGAATGACATGCGGGCCATGACGCCTCGGCGGTCTCGGCGCAGGTTGGATCGCATCCTCGCGGTCGTCGTGGCGGGTGTGCTGGCCGCCTCGGGCGCATTCGCCCAGTCGCCGGCTTCTGCCGCCGCGGGCCCCCGCATCGCCGCGGCGTCCGTCGCCCCGGAAGAGGGTGTCCGCTGGCAGGGCCTGACGCCACGGCAGCGTGAAGTGCTGGCCCCGCTCGAGCACGAGTGGCCGACGATGGACACGGCCGGCAAGCAGAAGTGGATCACCATCGCGGCGCGTTTCCACACGCTGGCGCCGCAGGAGCAGAACCGGATCTCGCAACGCATGACGGAGTGGTCGCGACTGACGCCGGTCGAGCGCGGCGAGGTGCGCATGCGCTACCAGGAGGCGCGGCAGGTGCCGGCGCCCGACCGGTCGGCACGCTGGGAGGCTTACCAGAAGCTCCCGCCCGCCGAAAAGCAGCAGTTTCTCGCTCGTGCGACGGCATCCGCGCCGGGAGCCAGCGGCGCCCGGAAGACGGCCGCGCCGCACGACGCCAGCCAGGCCAAGGCCAACGTGGTCCCGAATCCCGCCCTCGCGCAACCGCCGCGGCCGGTGTCGCCGACGATGGTCCAGGCATCGCCAGGGGCGACGACCCGCCTCATCACCAGGCCGACGGTGCCGCCGGCGCATCAGCAGACGGGAATGCCGAAGATCGCCGCGACCCCGGAGTTCGTCAATCGCTCGACGCTCCTGCCACGGCGCGGGCCGCAGGCGGCCGCCGTGGGGCCCATCGGAACGCCTGCGCCGGGCCAGGGCACACCACAGACGGCAAGGCCTGCGCCGGTTCGGCCCGCAGTGCTCCCCGCCTCCGCCCCGGCATCGAACCCATCCCGATGACACCTCCGGCGCACGGCGCCGGCGCAGCG
>CAZZVH010000282.1:0-5256 GCA_964657365.1 uncultured Burkholderiaceae bacterium | reverse complement strand
GTCGGCCTCGGCTTCAAGCTGCTGCTGGTCCCCGCTTTCGTCGCCACCCTCTATCTCGGCCTGCTGCCAGGCGGGATGCGAGAGACGGTGGACGTCACGATCTTCGAATCGGCGATGGCACCGATGATCGGCGGAGCGATCGTCGCCGCGCAGTACCAGCTCAACGCTCCATTGACAGGGCTGATGGTCGGCGTGGGAATTCCCTTGTCGCTCCTGACCGCGCCGATGTGGTGGTACGTCATCAGGCTTCTACCGACGTGATCTTCCTGGCAGAGCAGGCGCATGGACGACCCGGTCGCGTCGAGGGGCACAGCGAACCTCGGAGGTGGCGTGCGGGATCTGGGCGCGACAGGTCGTTGCCTCCATCGGCGGTACACGGTTCGACAAAGGAGAGCATCTTGAACATGTCCACCCTGATGGCGTCGACATCCGAGTCCGGTTCCGTGGCCAGAGGCCGCCGGCTGCGTGCCGCTGTCGCTTGCTTCGCCTTCTTCCTCGCCTCGTGTGGCGGCGGCGACACGCCACCACCCGCTGGCGGGACGGTTGCCGTCGTGCCGGTGATCTCGCAGCAGCCTGTCGATGTGTCGGTGCTCAGCGGCCAGCCGGCGAGCTTCACGGTCGCAGCGACAGGCACTGCGCCACTGATGTATCAATGGCAGCGCAACGGAGTCACGATCGCGGGTGCCACCTCGGCGACGTATGCGTTGGCCGACACCGCGTCGAGCGACAACGGCGCGGTCTTCCGGGCCGTCGTCAGCGACGCTGCCGGCAGCGTGACCAGCAACGGCGCCGTGCTCACGGTGACCACCGCACCGCCGGTGCTGACGATCACGCAACAGCCCGCCGACGTGGTCTCGAGCGGCGGCGCCGCTGCCACCTTCACTGTGGCCGCCACCTGCAGCACGGGTTCGCTCGACGTCCAGTGGCAGCGAAGCAGCGGCACGGCCGGGTCGTTCGTCGCGATCACGGGCGCGACTGCCGCAAGCTACACGCTGGCCGCTCCTGGCAGGGTCGACAGTGGCGCGCTCTTTCAAGCGGTGCTCGACTGCAGTGGCCAGAGCACGGTCACCAGCCGGGCAGGGATGCTCACCGTGAGCGCGCCGAGCAGCGCGACGCTGGATGTGTTCCCGGTCGTCGGTTTGCGCGACCAGGCAGTCATCTCGAAGAGCGTCGATTTGCCCGACTACTCGGTCATCGATCAGGAAGCGAACGGCAGCTACGTGTTCTCCACCGGCTACTTGATCAAGCGACTCAGCGCCGATCTGTCCACGATCAGCTTGGTCGCGGGCGGCGGCTTAGGCAGCGTCGATGGAGTCGGCGCCGCGGCAAGCTTCAACGACGTGAGCGGCCTGACGCACGATGCGGCCGGCAACGTATTCGTGGCCGACTCCGGCAACGGCACGATCCGCCGCATCGCGCCCGATGGCACGGTCACCACGATCGCCGGGCTGGCGAATGGCATCCCCGACAACGTCGATGGCACCGGCAGTGCGGCCCGCTTCCATTTCCCGACCGGCCTGGCGATCGGTCCCGACGGCGACCTGTATGTCGCCGACACGCAAAACCACCGGATTCGCCGCGTGACTCCGGCAGGCGTGGTCACCACCTACGCTGGAAGCAGTTCCGGCTATAAGGATGCCGCGTCGGCACTCGCGGCTCAATTCCAGTTTCCATCGGCCCTTGCAGTGGCTGCCAACGGAGACATCTTCGTCGCCGACCGGAGCAACAACCGCATCCGGCGCATCTTGCGCAGCGGCGATAGCGCAGGCGCGGTGCAAACGCTCGCCGGCAATGGTCTGATAGATCCCAGTTCGCCGGACGGCGTTGGCACCGGAGCGGCCATCGACGAACCTGGCGGCCTGGCACTGCGAGGAAACGTGCTCACGGTTCGCGACAGCGCCGGATTGCTCCGGCAGGTCGATACCGCCACCGCGGTCGTCACCACCTTGACAGGCTCGCACGCCGCCAGCGGTTTCGCCGATGGGCCTCCCTCGGCGGCGCGCCTGAACAAGGCAGGTGCGACAGGCCTGACGCTCGCGGCGAACGGAGGATTCATGATCGCCGACACGGCCATCCGCCTGGTCAGCGCCAGTGGCGACGTCTCGACCATCGCGTCCCAGCGCGCCGCCGACCTCAGCAACAGCACCGACACATCGGACGGCGCCGGAGTCCTCGCGCAGCTGCCGCTCGGAAGACGGGTGGTGGACGTGCTGGTGGATGCATCGGGCCGCATCGCCTTCGCCGACGCTGGCGCAAAGGTCGTTCGACGCATCGATGCCTCGGGCCAGGTCAGCCTGGTGGCGGGCCTTGCCTATGCCACGCAAGGCATTGTCGACGGCGCAGGAAGCGCGGCGCAGTTCGGCGAGATCGAGGCCAACGCCATCGCCCAGGATACCGCCGGCAATTTGTATGTCGGCGACTTCGCGGCTGTGCGCAAGATCGGCCCGGACGGTTCCGTGTCGTTGCTGGCGGGCAGTCGTGCCACCGATTCCAGCGCGCTCGGTGCCGTCGACGGCAATGCGGCGACGGCTCGATTCAACGTGATCGGCGGCCTGGCGGTCGGACCCGACGGCGCGGTGTATGTCAGCGATCCTTTCAACAATGCAGTGCGCCGCGTCGACGGCGCTGGCAACGTGACCACCTACGCCGGCGTGCTGGGACAATCCGGCAGTGCCGACGGGCCCATGGCAAGCGCACGCCTCGTCCGTCCCGGAAGCCTCGCCTTCGGCCCCGATGGCTCGCTCTACGTGAGCGACGCCGGCCAATTGCGACGCATCAGTGCTGACGCGACGACCGTGTCGACCTTCACCGGCTTGGGAACCTACGCAAGCGGTCAAGTGTTCGACCGGGACGGCACGCTGTATTTCGCGGCCTCCACCGGTCTTTGGTCCCTGAGCCCCGGCGCTACGACGGCCACCTTGCTGATTCCGGGAAACGCCGGTGACATGCTTGTCCTGGGCGCAACGCCTCACCTGCAAGGCACCTACAGCTTGGCGGTGCTGGGGCCACGGCAGCTTCTCGTCGTCAGCGGAGGGCAGCTGCTCAAGGTGAGTTTGCCATGATGGACCGAGCCGGCATGAGCAACGACGAGATCGGCGAGGTTCCCAGGCGGTCCGCCGGCGCGCGCAACTTGCCGACAGTCTGGTTCAGCCCGAGTCAGATCTAAGAGTTTCGCGGACAACCCCGGTGGTTCGATCCGTTCGAAGAGACTTGATGCCAGGCTCCCGCCCCAATTGCCGCTTCGCGCGCCGCTCCAGCACCGGCATGAAGACGAAGAGGCCAGCGAGAAGCACCACGAACCCGGTGCCGATCCAGCCGGGAATCGCGATTGACACCCAATTCAGCTCCGTCGGGGCGGCGCTCGGGCGACCGTCGGCCGACGGCACGAAGGCCAGCGCACGGGCGTCGTCGGAGATCGGTGCCTTCAGGCGGGAGAACACGTCGAGCGCTGCCGACGGCACTGCACCTTCGACCTTCACCAGCAGCACGCCGCCGTTGCTGCGCATCGCCTCCCGCACGGCCACCGCCTTCGCGTATTCCACCGAGAGCAGCAGATGCACCTGGTCTCCCTCCTTCCAGCCTGGCTCGACCAGCGGCACCAGCGCCATCTTCTCGCTCGAGTTCCCCTCGGTGCGCGTCACGACGTGATCGACGAGGAGGTGGCCACGAACGGCCAGGTGGTCGCCTTCGGTGCTTCGGGTCGGCGCACCGGAAGACAACACCAACGGCGCATAGGTCGCAGCCGCGTCGACGTTCTGCTCATGTGCCTGCCACACGCCATTGCCGATTGCGGCGCCCCAGATCGTCGACTCGACAACGATGACGGTGAAGACGCCCACCAGCCAGCTTGGCATCGGCTTGGCGCGGGGGACGGACGGATCCGGCGGCGGGACGTCGGTCGGCCAGAAGACGATCCAGACGACGCTAACCGGAAGCGCGCCGACGACCATCAACGCCAGCAGACTGAGCTTGCGGGAGTAGCCGCCGCCGAATCGGGCCTGCAGCGCGTTGAGCCAGCCGATGGGCCCAGTGTCTCCGGTCAGGGCGTAGTACACCAACCAGATGTAGAAGACGAGAGCGATCGCGATCATGACGCTCTGCCGCACCAAGGCGCTTCGCCGGCTCATCGCTTGACTCCCTTCATCTCGATGCCCACGAACAGGGTCTCGAAGTTCTCGTGCATGCACTCGTCTGCCATCGTTTCGCCTCGTTGCAATTCATGCCCACGCAGTTTGGGACGGAGCGTCGCAAGCGACTTGCGGGCGTCGTCGCCGATCTTCTGTTCGAGCTTCGGGTCGATCGAAAAGCGCTCGCGCCGCTCAGCGTTGGCGATCGAACAGCGGTACCAGGCGAAGGCCTTGGCCCTGTCGATGCGCAGCACTAAGCCGTCCAACGACGCGTTCCCCAGGTGCCACTGAGCTTCCGCATGTCCTGAAGTCGCCGCTGCCGCCCATTGGAGAATCGCCCTGCCGGGGTCGGCCCGCCCGCCAAGACCGTAGTACGTCAAGTAGGCGAGGTTGTTCTGTGCCGACGCGTCGTAGCTGGAGGCGATTGCCTCCTCCCACTTCTGGCGAGCGAGCTCGAAATTCTTCGCGCGATAGGCCTGCACCCCCTCTGCGTAGGGATCGGCGGCCGGGCCTGCTGCACACGCCTGTGTCGCTAGCATGAGCAGGAGCGTGATGATTCGCTTCACCATGGATCAGGGCAGGAGTGCCAGCTCGCGCAAGGAACTAGGCAAGGCATCCAGCCGCGACCGCCTCTCCACCAGCCACACATCGCCGTGCAGCCGGAGCCCCAGCAACTCAGTGAGGTGAACGACCCCGCCTTGTTCGATGACGACGACGGCGCACGTCTTGCCGACGCCGGCGACGGCCAGGCGCCGCTGCGGGAGCTGGAATTGAGGAACGTCCGAGCTGTTGAACGGTTCTCCGGCATCCGCGATCTCCCGCCCTGACGGACTGAAACGCATCGCCGTCAGCAGTGCTGGCGAAAGGGCGTTCACCTTGCGGACTTCAGCAAGTGGCTGGCCGCCGCACAGCGACGACGCCTCGACGTTGCCGTGCAGGCTGCAGAGGTATGCGGCAAGAAAGAGCATTCGGTTGATCGGCATAATTCTCAGGGTTGGTCCTCCGTCGGTCGCTACGCCACGGGCGCCGATCGTTTCTGGTTTGCGCTGTCCGGTGGTGGCGGCGGGCGGCAAGTCGTGTGGCTCATACTGAACTGAACGAGACCGGGGCGTCCAAACGGACACGCATC
>CAZZVH010000281.1:0-5279 GCA_964657365.1 uncultured Burkholderiaceae bacterium | reverse complement strand
AGCGCGAAGAACATGCCGTCGTGGACGCGGCTCGGCACGAGGTAGTCGCGCGCGCCCTCCGGCGTGCTCTTGGTGAGCATCGGCGTCTCGATGTCGATGAAGCCGTTGGCATCGAGGAAGTTGCGCACCTCCATCGCCACGCGGTAGCGCAGCATCATGTTGCGCTGCATCTGCGGCCGGCGCAGGTCGAGCACGCGGTGCGTCAGACGCGTCGTCTCGGAGAGGTTGTCCTCGTCGAGCTGGAACGGCGGCGTGACGCTGGGGTTCAGCACCTCGAGGGCGTGGCACAGCACCTCGATCTTCCCGCTCGTGAGGTTGGCGTTCTCGGTGCCGGCCGGGCGGGCGCGCACGAGCCCCGTCACCTTGAGGCAGAACTCGTTGCGCACTTCCTCGGCGACGGCGAAGGTGCCGGCACGGTCGGGATCGCACACCACCTGCACCAGGCCTTCGCGGTCGCGCAGGTCGATGAAGATCACGCCGCCGTGGTCCCGGCGGCGGTGGGCCCAGCCCATTAGCGTCACGGTCTGGCCGAGGAGCGCTTCGCTCACCAGGCCGCAATAGGTCGTTCTCATCACATCACTCCAGATCACTTGTTCGGGTTCGAAGGCGCGTCGCGGCTTCGCGTGGGGGGTCGCCGTTCCGCACCGTGCGACACGGCGCGGGCGAAGGCTGAGCGCGGGCGAACGCTCAGCCAATCGAGTTTCGGATCGGCAGCGGCGTGACCACCGCCATCGCGACAGTTGGCGCGACGACGCCCAACGAGATCACGTACTTGAGCGCGTCGTCGACGCTCATCGCCAGCGGTATCGCGTCTTCGCGCGGCAGCATCAGGAAAAAGCCGGAGGTCGGGTTGGGCGTCGTCGGCACGTAGATGCTGAGGTAGTCGCCGGGCAGGTGGTTGGCCGCCTCGCCCCCCGGCTTGCCGGTGACGAAGGCGATCGTCCACGTGCCCTCGCGCGGGTACTGCACCAGCACCGCCTCGCGAAAGGCGTTGCCGCTGCTCGAGAACAGCGTGTCGGACACCTGTTGCACCGAGCTGTAGATCGACTTGACGATCGGGATCCGGTTGAGCAGCCGGTTGCCCTGGCGGAGCGCCCACTGGCCGGCCACGTTGGTGGCCAGCATGCCGGTGAAGAGCAGGCCGATCAGCAGCACGATCACGCCCAGGCCGGGAATCCGCTGCAGCATCTCGATGAACGAGTGGCTGCCGTCGGGCAGCACCACCTGCGAGCTGCTGAGGAGCCAGACGAAGACGCCGTTGAGCAGCCCGAGGACGGCCTGCAGGACCCAGATCGTCACTGCCAGCGGCAGCCAGACGAGCAGGCCGGCGAGCAGATACTTTTTCACGCGAGCTCGGGCGGCGGGTCAGCTGCCGCTCTTGCCGGAAGGCGGCGGTGCCGCGGCCGGTGAGGGGCTCGGCGCGGAAGGTGCCGATGGGGATGAGGATGCGGACGGTGCCGGAGCAGGCGAGGGCGCAACGCCTTCGCTCTTGCTGCCCGAGTCTCCGCCCTTGCCGTCGCCCTTCGACGCGGCTTCGCCCGATTTCTTCTCGGCCGGGGCGTCGCCGCCCTTGCCGGCATCGCCACCCGCCTCCGGCGCCGGCTTGCCGGTCGAATCGCCGCCGCGGAAGTCGGTCACGTACCAGCCGGAGCCCTTGAGCTGGAAGCCGGCGGCGGTCACCTGCTTGACGTAGGTCGACTGGCCGCACACCGGGCAGACGGTGAGCAGCGGGTCGGACATCTTCTGCAGCACGTCCTGCGCGTGGCCGCAGTTCGAGCAGCGGTAGGCATAGATCGGCATTGCGGGCTTCTTGGTGGCTAGGAACGGGAGGGTGTCGAGGACAACCCGACAGTATAAATCGGCGCTATGACGCCAGCCCGGCCCGCGGAGGGATCACCGGAAGCGCAGGTGCGTCAGGAGCTGGACGACGATGAGCCCGATCACGAAGCCGACCGCGGCGACGACCAGCGCCGTCAACAGGCGATTGGTGCGGCGCTGCTCTGTCACCAGCGCCTCGAGCGCCCGCTGCTGCCCGGGCGGAGGCGGCTGCAGCGCCGCGTGGATGAGCCGCGGCAGCTGCGGCAGCAGGTGCACGTAGCGCGGCCCTTCCCGTTTCAGCTGTGCCACCAGGCCGCGCCAGCCCACCTGCTCGTCCATCCAGCGCTCGAGGAAGGGCTTGGCGGTGCTCCACAGGTCGAGATCGGGGTCGAGGTCGCGGCCGAGGCCTTCGACGTTGAGGAGCGTCTTCTGCAGCAGCACCAGCTGCGGCTGGATCTCGACGTTGAAGCGGCGCGAGGTCTGGAACAGGCGCAGCAGCACCTGGCCGAGCGAGATGTCCTTCAGCGGCCGGTCGAACTGCGGCTCGCAGACCGCGCGGATCGCTCCTTCGAGCTCGTCGATGCGCGTCATCGGCGGCACCCAGCCGCTCTCGACGTGCAGTTCGGCGACGCGCTTGTAGTCGCGGTGGAAGAAGGCGATGAAGTTCTGCGCCAGGTAGTCCTTGTCGACCTGCGTCAGCGTGCCGACGATGCCGAAATCGAGCGAGATGTAGCGGCCGAAGGTCTCGGGCGCGATCGACACCTGGATGTTCCCGGGGTGCATGTCGGCATGGAAGAAGCCGTCGCGAAAGACCTGCGTGAAGAAGACGGTGACGCCGTCCCTGGCCAGCTTCGGGATGTCGACGCCGGCATCGCGCAGGCGCTGCACGTGGCTGATCGGCACGCCGTTCATCCGCTCCATGACGATCACGCCCTGGGTGCAGAGCTCCCACACCATCTCCGGCACGATCACCAGGCCGAGCCCCTGCATGTTGCGGCGCAGCTGCGCGGCGTTGGCGGCTTCGCGCACGAGATCGAGCTCGTCGTGCAGGTAGTTGTCGAACTCGTCGACCACCTGGCGCGGCTTCAGCCGCTTGCCGTCGACCGAGACGCGCTCGACCCAGCCCGCGAGCTGGCGCATCAGGGCGATGTCGTCGTCGATCGCCGCGAGCATGCCCGGGCGCAGCACCTTGACCGCGACCTCGCGGCCGTCTTTCAGCACTGCGAAGTGCACCTGCGCGATCGAGGCGCTCGCCACCGGGGCGGTGTCGAAGCTGGAGAAGATCGCTTCGATCGGCCGGCCGAAGGCGCGCTCGATCATGTCGCGCGCCTGCGCATCCGGGAACGGCGGCACGCGGTCCTGCAGCCGGGCCAGCTCGTCGGCGATGTCGGGCGGCAGCAGGTCTCGCCGGGTCGAGAGCACCTGGCCGAACTTGACGAAGATCGGCCCGAGATGCTCGAGGCCGAGGCGCAGCCGCTCGCCGCGCGGCGCCGTCAGGGGCCGGCCCAGCGTCATCACCACGACCAGCCGGCGGACCCAGCGCTGGCGAAAGCTCGAGAGCGCCAGCTCGTCGAGCCCGTAGCGGAAAACCGTGACCCAGATGACGACGAGACGGGCGATGCGTCTCATCGTGGCGGCGGTTCCGCGGCCGGGCGCTCGCCGCGCGGGTCGGCCCGGCGCGCGAATTCGTCCAGCTTCCGGGCGCCGTCGCGCAGCGCCTTGGCGACGGCGCTGCCGAAGCGGCCGATCTCGCGTGCGGGGCCGTCGCCCACGATGCGGGCGAGGTCGTCCTGCACGTCCCAGCGCAGGTTCTCGATCAGCCAGTTGACGTCGCTCGCGAAAGCCGCGTCGCCGTCGACCCGAACGGGCGGGCGCTCGCCGACGACCAGCTTCGCCAGCGCCATCGCCGGATTCGGCACCTCGATCGCGACCCGCAGGTCGGGCGTCATCGGGCCCGGCTCCTCGATCCATTCGACCAGGCCGGGCGCCGTGACGCGAAAGGCGAGCGGCTTCGGCTTCGGCATCATCGAAGGCAGGCCCTCGAACTCGATCAGGATCGTGCGTGCCGCATGGGCGCGCAGCCGCTCCATGGCGACCGGCTCGGCCGAGATCACGTGGTTCAGGAGCAGCACGACGCGCTCCATCACCGAACGTTCCGCAAGGGCTTTCATGGCATCGAGCATGCGTCGATTGTAGGCAGCCGACCTTCGCCCACGGTCGCGTGCGGTCGTTCGGGAGAGCCGCTTGCCCCGCCGATCCGGGACAATGCCGCGGCAACCTCCAGCACGCATGATTCTCCTCACCGGCGCCGCCGGCTACATCGCCTCGCACACCTGGCTCGCGCTCGACGCCGCCGGCTACGAGGTCGTCGGCCTCGACAACTTCTGCAACAGCTCGCCCGAAGTGCTGCGCCGGCTCGCCTCCCTCGGCGCCGACACGGGCCGCTTCGTCGACGCCGACGTGACCGACCGGGCCGCGCTCGACGCCCTCTTCGCGCGCTGGAAGATCGACGCCGTCGTCCACTTCGCGGCGCTGAAGGCGGTGGGCGAGAGCGTCGCGAAGCCGCTGGCCTACTACCGCAACAACATCGGCGGCCTCGTCACCCTCGCGGAGGCGATGCAGTCGGCCGGATGCATGCGCTTCGTGTTCAGTTCGAGCGCAACGGTCTACGGCCAGCCTGAAACCCTGCCGATCGCCGAAAGCGCGGCGCTCGCGTCGACCAGCCCGTACGGCGCGACCAAGCTGATCAGCGAAGGCATCCTGCGCGACTGCGAACGGGCCGACCCGGCCTGGCGCTCGGCGCTGCTGCGCTACTTCAATCCGGTCGGCGCCCACCCGGGCGGCACGATCGGCGAGGACCCGCGCGGCACGCCGAACAACCTCATGCCGTACGTGACGCAGGTCGCCGTCGGCAAGCGCGCCGCGCTCGACGTGTTCGGCGACGACTACGAGACGCCCGACGGCACCGGCGTGCGCGACTACCTGCACGTCATGGATCTCGCCGACGGCCACGTCGCGGCACTGAAGCACCTGCTCGGCGGCAGTGATTCGATCACGGTCAATCTCGGCACCGGCCGCGGCGTCAGCGTGCTCGAGCTGGTGGCCGCGTTCGAGCGCGCCAGCGGCCGGCCGGTGCCCTACCGCATCGCGCCGCGCCGGCCGGGCGACATCGCCGCCTGCTACGCCGATCCGTCGCTCGCCGAGCGCCTGCTCGGCTGGAAGGCGACGCGCAGCCTCGACGACATGTGCGCCGACAGCTGGCGCTGGCAGTCGGCCAATCCGGACGGCTTCGCGACGCCCTGAGACGCCGCCGGTCCGGGCGCCGGACGCCCGCCCGGATCAGCGATTCGTCTCGAGCTGGCGCGGTGGCGTGTACTGGGCAGCGCGGGCCAGCGCCAGGTAGCGCGCCGCCTCGGCATCGCGTCGGTCGACGTTGCGGAAATACAGGCTGAGCCGATACG
>CAZZVH010000280.1:0-5284 GCA_964657365.1 uncultured Burkholderiaceae bacterium | reverse complement strand
GTTGGCGGCGCCCGGAACGACGGCCGCGACTGCCGCGATCGCGACGATGACGGCGACGACGAGCGCGCCCGTGACGGCGCCGCCGGCGCGGCGAGCGATCGCACGCGCGGTCGAGCGTGAAGATTCAAGCCGCATGGGTCTTTCCGCCGTCTCCGTCGTCGGCGTCGGCCCAGAAATCGTAGAAGTTGAACCAGTTGTACGGCGCGTCGCGGCACAGCGATTCGAGCGTCGCCACGTAGCGCTCCATCGCCTGGCGGATCGCCGCATCGCGGTCGGTCGCGGCGTCGAGCCGGCCGAAGTCGGCGATCTCCGCGAAGCGCAGCTCGTAGCGGTTGCCGCCGCGGTACAGGCCGGCCATGAAGACGACGCGCCGGCGCAGCATCGCCGCGAGCCGGAACGGGCCGTCGGGGAAGCGCGCCGGTGCGCCGAGGAAGGGCAGGACGACGCTGCGCGAGCGCTGCGACGCCGGCCCGGGCAGGCTGCGGTCGCCGAGCATGCCGGCGACGCCGCCGTCGTCGAGCCAGCGCCGCAACGAGAGCATCGCGTCGACGCGGCCGAGCGCGATCGTGTGCAGCGACGCCTTCGGTGCGATCGCCGCGAGCGTGTCGTTGATGAGCCGAGCGTTGTCCTCGTACATGATCATCGCCACGCGCAGGCCCTTCTCGTGGCCGATCATGCGCAGCGCCTCGAAGCTGCCCACGTGCGCGCCGCAGGCGAGCACGCCGATGCCCTGGCCGACCGGGCCGAGGATCGTCTCGACGCCGCTCGCCTCGACCTCGAACGCGTCGAAGCGCTCCTGCAGCAGGTAGACGCGATCGAGCAGCGTCGACGCGAACGCGTGGACGTGGCGATAGACGTCGCGCCAGGTCGCGGCGCGGCCGAGCGCGCGATCCAGGTATTGCCGGGAGTGCCGGCGCAGCGCCCGGCCGGTGAGCATGAAGTAGAGGACGATGGGGCACAGCAGCAGCCGAGACATGCGCCGCCCCGCCGCCAGCGCGCACCAGCGCATCGTGCGCAGCAGCGGCAGGTTGCTGCGCTCCCGCTGGCGCGCCCAGGCGGCGGCCGGCGCGGCGTTGCCGTCGCTCTTCACGGGCCGGCCGATCGTGCGAACGCGATGCGTCCGCTCGCGGCGAGTCGCTGGCCTTCGTGCACTTCGAAGTCGAGGCCGGCGCGTCCTCGCGTCAGGGCGACGACGAGCGCGGCGCCCGGCAGCACCGGCGCGATGAACTTGACGACCGCCAGACGCGGCTCCTCGCCGACCAGGGCGAGCAGCGCGGCGTCGCCGCGGACGACCTCGAGAACCTCGGCGAGCAGCGACACCCCCGGCAGGATCGGCCGGCCCGGGAAGTGGCCGGCGAAGGCGGGGTGATCCATCGCCACGTCGACGTGGCGCTCCACGCGCTGGCCGGCCGCAGCGTCGATCGTGGCCGTGGGCATGTCTGCGTTCATGCGACGTCCCAGCGGGCAGCGAGCTCGGCCAGGCGGGCGGCAGTCAGCTTGCCGGTGCCCTCGCGCGGCAGCGCCTCGACCGGCACGATCCGCCGTGGCAGGAAAGCGGCGTCGACACGGGTCCGCAATGCGTCGCGGATCTGCGCCGCGGAGAGCGACGGTGCGACGACGAAGGCGATGAGCCGGGCGATGCCGGCGCCGTCGGCGTGCTCCGGCGGCATCCAGAAGGCGCCGTCGCGCACGCCCTCGATGGCGTTGAGATGGAAATCGAGGTGGCCGATCGAGCTGCGCTTGCCGGCGATGTTGACGAGGTCATTGGACCGCCCGAGCAACCGGAACGCGGTCGGGCCGATCACCTCGAGCACGTCGGCCAGCGGCGTCGTCTGCGGCACATGCCCACCCTCGACCCGGGTGGCGTCGCCGTCTCCCTGCAGCGCCAGGCCGTCGAAGGTGCGCCACTCGGGCCCGTCGGTCGTGCGGCGGGTCGCCACCTGGCCCGCTTCGGTGCAGCCGTAGATCTCGACCAGCGGTGCGTGCAGCTCCGCCTCGGCACGCGCGGCGAGCTGCGGAGAGAGCGGTGCGGTCGCGCACAACACGAGTGCGACGGGCGGCAGCGCGATCCCCGATTCGAGCAGCGAGCGCAGGTGAAAAGGCGTCGTCACCAGCACGCGCGGCGCCGATGCGCGTTCGAGCGCGGCGACGATGTCGGCGGGAAAGAAGGGCCGCCCCGCATCGAATACCGCGCCGCCATGCATGGCGAGCAGGACGCTCGATTCGAAGCCGTACATGTGCTGCGACGGCACGGTCGCGACCAGGGTCGTGCCGGCCAGCGTGGCCTGGCCGAAGCCCTGGCCGAGCCGCGTCGATTCCGAATGCGCGCTGCGCACCAGCAGATGCCACGGCTTGGCGTGCGGCACCGGCTCGCCCGTCGAGCCGGACGTGAAGACGTGGGCGGCCACGAGGCCGCTCGCGATCTCCGGGCTAGCGGTGACGCCGTCGGGTGCGGCATGGCCGACCCGGTGGGCGATCGTCGCCAGGCCGTGGCCGGCCGCGTCGTCGTCGGCCTCGACCAGGGCATAGGCCTGCGGAAAGCGTGCCCGCAGGCGCTCGACCGTGTGCGCCGTGTGGTTCGAGGGCAGCAGGTTGACGTGGCCGCGCAGGAGCGCCGCACCGAGGCCGACGGCGAACCGGTAGCGGTCGGTCGACAGGTTGAGCATGGCGCCGGCGGCGGGCAGCCGCTCGGCCAAGGCGGTCGCGTCGGCGATGAACTGGCGGCGCGAGATCGGCACGCCGTCGCGGACCGCCAGCGCGGCGTCGAGCGCACCGGCGACCAGCCGTGCGTCGGAGGGCGTCGCCGAGCCGTTGGTCATGGCGAGACGTCGCGGCGCGCGTAGGCGTTCATCGCGGCGCTGAGCGTGGCCCGTTCGAACTCCGGGTGCAGCCGATAGCGCAGCACGTGCTCGGCGATGAACATCAGCGCGATGGCGACCGGCGTGCCGAGATTCGCGAAGGTCGCCCAGACCTCGAACGGAGCGGTCGCGAAGATCACCACCGACAGCGCCGCCATGACGCAGAAGTAGACCGCCCAGGCGATCGTGACCCGCCGCGAATAGGCCTCCATGTCGGGAGTGAGATGCCCGTGCACGCGCCTGGCGAGCGCCGTGATCAGCGGTTCCTGGCCATGGCGCAGCGTCAGGACGAAAAGCGCGGCGAGGCCGACGTGGATCGCCACGTGCTGCAGCAGGTAGAGCACCTGCGGCGCCACGCCGCCGCCGTGCCAGGCCTGCCACAGCAGCCCGGCCACGCCGATGGCGCAGAGGGCCGCCACCGCGCGCTGCCGGCGGGCCCAGCCCTGCACGGCGATCAACACCAGCATCGGAGCGACCACCACCACCGCGTTCCACGCCGAGGCCGGCGCCCGCGTCATGAGCCAGTGGCAGGCCAGCACGTAGGCCACGGCGCAGACACCGATCACGACGCCGCGGCCGCGCATCGGCGTCAGCTCTGGCGGTGGCTGGCGATGTGTTCCGTCAGGCTCGCCAGCGACTTGAAGATGCGCACGTTGTCCGTGTCGTCGGACTTGAGCTGGAAGCCGTAGCGTTGCGAGACGACCAGCGCGACCTCGAGGATGTCGATCGAATCGAGGCCGAGGCCCTCGCCGTACAGGGGCGCCTCGGGATCGATCGCCTCCGGAGCGATGTCGAGATTGAGCGCTTCGACCAGGAGCGCAGCGACCTCGCCTTGCAGATCGGTGTGAGCCAGAGCCATGTTGGAAGAGGAATGAGCCAAGGGGAGCGAGACGGAAACGACGACCGCAGGAAATGCGATCGAGTCTAGCAAACAGGTCGCCCGGCCAGCCTCATTCGACCCGGGCGCCAGACGCCTTGACGACCGGGCCGTATTTCGCGAGCTCGGCGGCGACGAAGGCGGCGAACTGCGGCGGCGACATCGACATCGGCTCCGCGAACAGCGCCGTCAGGCGGGCCCGCAGCTCGGCGCTTCCGAGCGCGTCGACGAAGGCCTTGTTCAGGCGCCCGGTCGTCTCCGCGGACTGGCGGGCGGGCGCGAACAGGCCGAACCAGGTGTCGACGTCGAAGCGGCCCAGCCCGAGCCCGGCGCCGGCCTCGGCGATCGTCGGCACGTCGGGCATGGCGCTCGAGCGCCGCGCCGTGGTCACGGCCAGCGCCTTGAGCCGGCCGGCCCGGATGTTGGCGGCCGCAGAGGCGAGGTTGTCGAAGGTCAGGTCGACCTGTCCGGCGAGCAGCGCCAGCTGCGCCGGGCTGCCGCCCGCGTACGGGATGTGGACCATGAAGACGCCGGCCTGCGCCTTGAACATCTCGCCGGCCAGATGCCCGGCGCTGCCGTTGCCGCCAGAGCCGTAGTTCAGCTTGCCGGGGTGGGCCTTGGCGTAGGCCACGAGGTCGGCGACGCTGGCCACGCCGAGCCGCGCAGCGACCTCCGGGCTCATGACCAGCACGTTCGGCACCCGCGCCACGCCGGTGATCGGCGTGAAGTCGCGGATCGGGTCGTAGGGCATCGTCGCGTAGAGCCACGGGTTGATCGCATGCGTGGCGACGGCGCCCATGACGATGGTGGCGCCGTCGGGCGCCGCACGGGCGGCGATGTCGACGCCGAGGTTGCCGCCGGCGCCGGGCCGGTTGTCGACGAAGACCGGTCCGAGCGTGGTCTTCACCTGTTCAGCGAGTGCCCGGGCGACCGTGTCGAGCGGTCCGCCGGCCGGGTAGGGGACGATCAGGCGGACCGGGCGCGACTGCGACCATGCCGGCAAGCCCGCGAGGGACGCGAGCGACGCGAACGCCAGCGCCGCAGGCGCCAGGCTGCGCCGCCTCATGGCTCTTCCGCGACCGGGGTGTCGGCGCCGCCGCGCGTCACTGCTTGCGCAGCAGGATCGCCTTGACCCAGCCTTCGCCGCGGGAGCTGGCCACCTTGACGTAGCCGTTCATCTCTTCGCCCATGAGCAGGACTTCGTCGCTCTTGGTGAGCACCTGCACGTCGCCGGAGCCGTCGCTCGGCTTCTTCAGCATCCTGACGCCGTTGATCTTGGCGAACATCACGTCGCCCGCGGCGCCGGCATCGGCCCGGACGCTCATGCCCGCGTTCTGCTGCGAAGCGACGCCCGCCCGCGCCTGCACCAGCGACGGGTTGTTGCGGACGTTCCGGACGATGTTGTTCCAGTTGTCGAGGAACGAGGCGACGATGACCTTGCCTTCGTTGGTGTTGCCGTACCCGCCACCCGCGGCCGAGACCCGGCCCAGCAAGGCGCCGCCGCGCTGGGCGGGACGCTGGGCGTCGACGACGTGATCTTCGTGGTCGA
>CAZZVH010000279.1:0-5295 GCA_964657365.1 uncultured Burkholderiaceae bacterium | reverse complement strand
ACGCGGCGATGGAGGAAGGCATGATGGAGATCGTGCCGCGCCTCGAGAAGCGCACGCACTACATCGCCACCTTCGCCAACGTCATCACGCTGGTCGGGCTGCTCGGCACCATCATCGGCCTGATCAAGGGCTTCACGGCGGTCGCGCAGGTCAATCCGGCCGACAAGGCGGAGATGCTGTCGGCCTCGATCTCGATCGCGATGAACAACACCGCGTTTGCCCTGATGGTCGCGATCCCGTTCCTGCTGATCCATGCCTTCCTGCAGGCCAAGACCAGCGAGATCGTCGACGGCCTCGAGGCCGCCAAGATCAGCTTCCTGAACCTGGTCCAGCGCCTGCGCTCCGAGCAGGCCGGCACGGCCGCCCGCTGAGCCCGCGTCCCCTGCCCGCCCCTGACGCCGACCCACCGGAGACCTGATCCACCATGGCCGTTCGCCGCCTGCGCAAGACGCCGGCCCACCTCGAGATCACCGCGTTCATCAACCTGATCGTGGTGCTGGTGCCCTTCCTGCTCTCGATCTCGGTGTTCACGCACCTGGCCGTGATCGACCTCGCCTTGCCGGCGCAGTCGAACGAGAAGCTGGAGAAGCTCGATCCGACGAAGTTGCTGAAGCTCGAGGTCGTGATCCGGCCTGAATCGATCGAGGTCGGCGACCGCATCGGCGGCCTGATCCAGCGCATCCCGAACCTGCCCACCGGGGCCGACGTGAAGACGCTCTCGGCCCTGATCCAGGCGATCAAGCTGAAGTACCCCGACCAGACCGACGCGACCGTGCTCTCCGAGCAGACCACCTCCTACGACGTCCTGGTGCAGGTGATGGACGCGGTGCGCACCGGCGCGCAGGCGCAAGGCGCCAAGATCGTCCGCACCGACTACTTCCCCAACATCTCCATCGGCGACGCGCCGATCAGGAAACCCTCCTGAGGCAGCTGCGATGAAGATGACCCCGCTGCAGAAGCGCGCCGAGCGGCGCAGCCGCAACCACTCGATGGTCGACATGAACCTCGTGTCGCTGATCGACGTGTTCACGATCCTGATCTTCTTCCTGCTCTCGAACGTGGGCGGCATCGAGACCATCTCCAGCCCGCGCGCCATCAAGCTGCCGGAATCGGTGGCGCAGAAGGTGCCGAAGGACACGTTGCTGGTGGTCGTCACCGCGACCGAGATACTGGTCAACAGCAAGGTCGTGGCGTCGGTCGCCGATGCGCTCGCCGTCGACGGCGACATGATCGTTCCGCTCAAGGCCGAACTCGACCTGCAGATGGGCCGCCAGGTCATCCGCCCCGAGAACCAGGCCGACAGCAAGCGCCTGACGATCCTGGGCGACAAGGACATCCCGTACAGATTGCTGCGCAAGGTGATGGCCACGGGTGCGCGCGCCGGCTACAGCGACGTGTCGTTCGCCGTGCGGCAAAGGTTCGAGACGTGATGGCGGGCCGCATGGCACTCGCGGAGGCAGGTGGCGCGTCGATGAGCAGCTCGCTCGGTGACGAGCGCCAGCGCCGGCGCAAGAGCAAGCACCCGATCCCGAAATCGGGCGTCACGTTCCATTCGCGCGTGCTGCCCTGGTCGGTCTCGAAGGACGACGACGCGCGCTTCAACAAGATCGCCTGGCGCGTCCTCACGACCTGGGCCATCTTCTTCCTGGCGATGCCGTTCCTGCCGGTGCACCAGCCCGACCGCACGCAGCCGGCCGAGGTCTCGGCGCCGATGGCCAAGCTGCTGCTCGACGACAAGCCACCGGCACCGCCGCCGCCGCCTCCGCCGCAGGCCAAGCTGAAGCCCGAGCCGCAGAAGGACGTGGTCAAGGAAGTGCCGTCGAACAAGCCCGATCCGGTCAAGCTCGCCGCGCGCAAGCCCACCGCTCCGGCGAAGGTCGCGTTGAACAAGGAAGCGGTCGTGCCCGAGGCGCGCGTGCCGGTCCCGAACAAGCCGCCGGGCGAGATCGACGCGGCCAGGCGCAAGGCCGCTGGCATCGGCCTGCTCGCCATGGCCAACGACATCCAGGAGCTGCACGGCGCCCCGCTCGCGGTCCAGCTGGCGCCGGTCAAGCAGGGTCCGGGCGTCGGCACATCGACAGGGGTCGGCGTCGGCGCAGGCAACGAAGCCGGCGTGCCGACGCGTGCACTCATCACCTCGAACGCGACCGGCGGCAGCGGCGGCATCAACACCGCGGCCTACAGCAAGAACACGGGCGGTGGCGGTCTCGCCGGCCAGTCGACGACGCTGGTCGAGGGCGTGATCGGCGGCGGGGGCGGCGGGGGCGCGGGCGGAGGCGGCGCGCGCGGCCTGGGCGACGGCAACGGCAGCGGTGTCGGCGGCCGGGGCGGCCTCGGCGGCAACGGCGCCGGCGGATCTGTCTCGCGTGGCAGCGGCGGCAAGGCCTCGCGATCGCTCGAAGACATCCGCCTGACCTTCGAACGCAACAAGTCGGCCATCTACGCGATCTACAGCCGCGCGCTGCGCGACGACCCGGCCATGCAGGGCAAGATCGTGCTGAAGCTGGTGATCGCGCCGGGCGGCAACGTCATCGACTGCAGCATCGTCTCGACCGAGCTGAAGAACACCGAGGTCGAAGCCAAGCTGCTGGCGCGCATCCGCCAGTTCGACTTCGGCGCCAAGGACGTGAACGAGGCGAAGCTCAACTACCCGCTCGACTTCCTGCCGTCCTGACGATCGGCGAGCCGATCGGCGGGCTGGCGCTCAGGCAGCGCGGGCCGTCTTGTCGTTGCGGCGGGCGACCCAGTAGGTCGCGCCCTCGCTGCCGTAGCGCTCGCTGTGCAGGACGTGCGGGTCGAGACGAAAAGTGCCGCCTTCGGGGATGTGCTGCGTGGCGTCGCCGACCGTGAGCCACATCTCGCCGGCAACGACCAGGGCACGCGCCTCGAACGGATGCTCGTGGACCGGCACGACCTGGTCCGGCGCCCAGTCGCGCGACATCACCTCGTCGAATCCATCCGCCCTGGCCTCGGCCTCGAAATCCTGGAATGCAACGGCGTTCATGGGGGTCCTTTCGTGACACGGAGGAATTGTGAAGCCGCTGCCGGCGACGTGCATGGACCGGGCCGCCCCTTCGCTCTCAGGTCGGGCCCTGGAAGCCGCCGGCGCGCAGCGTCAGCACCAGCGTGTCGCGGTGGCCGTCGCCCTGCAGCGGCTGGATCGGCGTGCTTTCATGGATGACGCGGGCGTCGTCGAGCACCAGGCAAGTCCACGGCGCCTGCATCGTGAAGCGCATGCCGGTCGGGCCGTCGGCCTCGAAGACGCGGGTCTCGCCGCCCTTGATGCCCTCGCGCGCGACCAGCGCGACGGCCACCAGGTCGACGCCGTCGCGATGCGCACCTTCCGGGGTCGGCCGGCCGATGCCGTCGGTGGTGTCGATCCGGAACTGATGCGCTTCGGCGAACCAGGGCTGCGGCCCGCGCAACGACGTGGCGAGCCGGCCCATCGCGCGCAGCATGCCGAGCCAGGCGGGGCTCGCGACGATCGCCGGCAGCACCGGCTCGAACCAGCGCTCGAGACCGCCATGCAGCGCGTTGTATTCGAGCGGCTGCCAATGGGCGCGGTGCGGCACCTGCTCGACAGCGTCGCCGTGCAGCACGAAGCAGGCGTGGCGACGGCGCCGGTAGTGGCCGCCGTCGCGCAGGTAGGTGTCGGGCGGAAGGTCGTCCCACGACCAGCGCAGGGCTTCGAGCTCGGCGATCGACGCGTCGGCGAGGGCCGAGAAGCCGGGCGGGTCGAGCACTGCCTGGCCGTGCTCGCGCAACGCTGCCGCGGCCAGTGCGGGCCGCGTGATGGGTGCGGCGAAAGGTGGCTGGCTCACGGCCCGATTATGAACAGCCGCTGGCCGACGCCGGCTCGACAACGGTGGCTGCTACCGTCGGCGTCGTGAGCTCGCCGATGCCCGATGCCGACCCCCGCATGCAGCGCGTGCCGCTGCCGCCGGGCGAACGGATCGCGACGCTCGACGTGTTGCGGGGCGTGGCGCTGCTCGGCATCTTCATCGTCAACATCGAGACCTTCGCGCACTCGCTGTTCGTGCCCTCGCCACCGCAGGACACCAGCCTCGACGGCATCGTCACGCTGCTGCGCGAGCTGCTCTTCGCCGGCAAGTTCAACCTGATGTTCGGCATGGTGTTCGGCATCGGCTTCAGCCTGCAGCTTCGGCGCCTGGAAGCCGCCGACCCTGCGACCGCGGCTCCCGTCTATCTGCGCCGCCTGACCGTGCTGCTCGCCATCGCGCTGGCGCACGCCGGATTCCTCTGGATGGGCGACGTGCTGGTCGCCTACAGCGTGCTGGGCTTGCTGCTGCTCTCGATCCGGCGCGTGCCCGACCGTGCGCTGCTGACGCTCGTCGTCCTCTGCCTCGTCTACCCGTCGCTGGCCGACCTGCTGTCCCGGCACCTCTTCTCGGACGAGACGGTGATGCTGTCGCAGTTCGAGTACGCGCAGCTCGCGGAGTCGAACGACGCCGCCTTCGGCCATGGCTCGTTCGTCGATGCCGTCGCCGAGAACCTGCGCGTCTTCCACTGGGCCTACACGACGCCGATGGGTCTGTTCAACGTGATGGCGTTCTTCATCCAGATGGCCACCGGGATCCTGCTCGGCTTCTACGTCGGCCGGCGCCGCTGGCTGGAGCGGGCGGCAGAGTTGCGCGATCGAGTGCGGGTGGCTCACTGGTTCGCCCTCGGCCTCGCCCTGGCCGCCGGCGCGGCCTGGTGGGCGTCGGGCGGGCCTTCCAGCGACGATGCCGGCGCGGGGGCTGCCGGCGTGGCCGTCGTCGCTGCGCGCACGATCGGCCGCGCGGCGCTGATGGTGTTCTACGCGTTGACGATCGTTCGATGCGTCGAGGCCGGGGCCGCGCCGCGCCTGGCGCGCCTGTTCGCGAGCGCCGGCCGCATGCCGCTCACCAACTACCTGATGCAGACGTTGATGGGCCTCGCCGTGTTCGACGGCTGGGGGCTGGGCCTCTGGGGCCGAACACGCCCGCTGACGGAGGCATGCATCGCCGTCGGCTTGTTCGTGTGCGTGCAACTGCCCTTCAGCGCATGGTGGCTGGCGCGCTTCCGCTACGGGCCGGTCGAGGCTGTCTGGCGGCGTCTGACCTACGGGTCCGCGGCCCGCTGACAACCCCGATCGGGGCACCCTTCAGGGTGAGCGCGAGGCTTCGCTTGCCGGCTACCGTTCCGGCACGTCCGCTACAGTCGTGTCAGCGGCGGTCTCGCCCCAACGGAGGATCCATGAGATTTCATCGTATCGCTGCATGCCTGGTCGCGCTGTCGCTGGTCCGCGAACTC
>CAZZVH010000278.1:0-5335 GCA_964657365.1 uncultured Burkholderiaceae bacterium | reverse complement strand
TTGCCGTTCTTCTGCATCACGCCGGTGGCGGCGTCGAGGTAGCGATCGACGCAGAAGCCGCGCGCCGCGGCCAGCGACAGGAACCACAGCATGTGGCAACTCGACAGCGCCGAGACGAAGGCTTCCTCCGGATCGACGGCGCCGGGGTCGGAATACGGCACGGGCACGACCGATGGCGACGACGAACCGGCGACTTCGGCGCCGCCATCGAAGCGCAGCACGTGGCGGCGGCTGTAGCGGTTCTCGACGTAGTCTTCGCGGCTCGCCGCGCCGCGGGTCCAGATGGTTTCGGCGGTGTAGTGGGCCAAGCTCGGACCTCCCGATCGCCGCGACGGCGGCGCCCCGAAGTCTAGACCGGCGGCCCTACAGCGCGAGCCGCTTCGACTGCAGGTGCAGCAGGCCGTCGAAGATCAGCGTCTCGACCATCTCGACCGGCAGATCGGTCATGGCGGCCAGCTTCGATGCGGCGCCGCCGCTCATGAACAACAGCGGCGAGCGTCCGGTGCGATGCGCGAGCTTCTTGTGCATCCGGTCGACCGCGCCGGCGATGGCATCGGCGCCGCCGCTCATCAGCGCGTCGCTGGTGTTGGTCGGGAAGGCGACGACCTCGCCCGTCGGTGCCTTGAGGCCGGCCGTACCCATCTCGAGCGCGCGCAGCATCAGGCCGAAGCCGGGCAGGATCAGCCCGCCCAGGAAGCGCCCGGTCTCGTCGAGCGCGTCGACCGTGACGGCGGTGCCGACCATCACGACGAGCACCGGCTGAGGCTCGCCGCGCTCGAGGATGCGCTGGCGCGCGCCGATCAGCGCCACCCAGCGGTCGGCGCCGAGCCGGGTCGGGTGGTCGTAGCCATTGGTGACGCCGCAGGCCGACGCGGTGCTGACGGCCCACTTCGGCTCGACGTCCCAGACCTCGAGCTGCGCCTCGGTGCGGCGGCGGATGCCCTCGCCGGCGACGATGCTGCCCAGCATGCTCGAAGGCGACGGCAACTTGCGCCAGGCCGTCTCCGCGAGGTCGTCGATGGCCTCGAGGAAGCTGGCGCCGTGGGCGAGCAGGCCGGCGCCGGGTTTCGGTGCGCTGTAGAGCGCCCACTTGAGCCGCGTGTTGCCGACGTCGATGGCGAGAAAGGTCATGGCGGCTGTGCTGGTATGGCGCTCAGGTGAGCTTGCCGGTGCTCGGCTGCACGTCGCAGCCGCTGATGCGCCAGGTCTTGTCGGCCTGGCGGTCGAGGCGGTAGATGGCCAGCCACAGTGCGCCGCTGGCGTCCGTCAGCTGCACGCCCTGGACGAGCTGGCCCTGCACCCACTCCGGGTTGAGGAAGACGACCGCGCTCGGCCGGTAGATGACGGGGTAACCCGCGCGGACCATCGCCATGAACTGGTCGGGGGTGCCGAACATGTCGCGAATCGCCGGCGCGGCATAGGAAAACGCGCGTTTCGCATCGTCGGCCGCAAAAGCCGCCAGCTGGGCCTCGACGACGGTGCGCACTGCTTTCGTGTCTGCCGCCGAGACCGGATCGGCCCGCGACGGCGCAGCGAAGGCCAGCAACGGGATCATGAACGCGGCGCTGAACAAGGCTCGGCGGATGGTCTGCACGGCTGCTCCTCGGTGCTCGGGCGGGGACGACGGGCCGCCATCATGCAGCGTTTGCGATCCCGCCGTGCGGGCGCAAAGGACTGTAAAGGCCGGAAAGCGCCGTCATCGTGGCACGCCGGTCGCGGGTTAAGCAGGCATGGCGAGCCACGTGCCCGCCCCCTTATCCGGAGAAACTCGATGTCTTCATTCAGGTCTCTTTCCATCGCCGCGCTGTGCGCCGCCACCCTCTCGGCCTGCGTCGTCGCGCCGGCCCGGCCCTATGCCTACGGCCCGCCGGCCGGTGAAATCGTGATCGCCGACGTGGCGCCGCCGGCCCCCTATGCCGAAGTCGTCCCCGCGCCACCGTTCGCCGGCGCCGTCTGGATCGGCGGCTACTGGGGCTGGCGCGGCGGCCGTCACGAGTGGGTCGGCGGGCGCTACGAGGCGGGCCGTCCGGGCTACGGCTGGGAGCCGCACCGCTGGGTCCAGCACGACAACCGCTGGCACCTCGAGGGCGGCGGCTGGGTCCGTCGCTGACCTCGCAGCGTCTCGCGCGGCCTCGCCAGGGGGCCGGCTACACTTCGAATTGACGTATACGTCAACCGGCAGGACAGCCGTTTCCTGCCGGACTCGAAGCGTGGCGGAGACATCTTGGCGAAACGAAAAGACACGGCGCGCCTCGCCGACTATCGGTTCGCTTCGGCGCCCGCTGTCGTCGTGGCGTCTGACGAGCGGCCGCCCTCGCGACACAGGGTGCCCGCCCCGTTCGACCTGTCTCGCTTCGACCCGGCCGACCGGCCGTTCTCGAGCGGCGACAAGTCGACCGACAAGGCCCGAGTCGCCGAGCTCGCCGTCGAGCTCGACCGACTCCAGGACCTGCTCTACGCCGACCGGCGCTTCAAGGTGCTGGTCGTCCTGCAGGGCACCGACACCAGCGGCAAGGACGGCACGATCCGCGGCGTGTTCGGCGAGATGAGCGCCCTGGGCGTGCGCACCGCCGCCTGGAAGGCGCCCACGCCCGACGAGCTCGCGCACGACTTTCTCTGGCGCATCCACCAGAAGGTGCCCGCCGACGGCGAGGTGGTCATCTTCAACCGCAGCCACTACGAAGACGTTCTCGTGCCCGTCGTCAAGGGGACGCTCTCGGAGGAGCAGACGGCCCGGCGCTTTGCGCAGATCAACGACTTCGAGCGCCTGCTGACCGAGACCGGCACGATCCTGATCAAGTTCTTCCTTCACATCTCGAAGGAGGAGCAGCGCAGGCGACTGCAGGATCGCCTCGACGATCCCACCAAGCACTGGAAGTTCGAGGTCGGCGATCTCGATGCGCGCAAGTCGTGGGACGCCTACCAGGCGGCCTACGCCGCGGCGATCGCCGCCACGGGCACGCCCTGGGCGCCCTGGACGGTGGTGCCGGCCGACTCGAAGACGCAGCGCAACCTGATGATCGCCATGACCATGAAGGAGGCGATGGCGAGCCTCCAGCTGCGCTACCCGCCGGGCGATCCGTCGCTCGCCAAGATCAAGGTGACATGACGCCATGACCGAGCTTTCGTCCGACTACAAGGCGCTGGCCGGCTACCGGCCGGCGCACAAGGTGCGCTTCGTCACCGCGGCCAGCCTGTTCGACGGCCACGACGCGGCCATCAACATCATGCGGCGCATCCTGCAGGGCATGGGCGCGGAAGTCGTGCATCTCGGTCACAACCGCTCGGTCGACGAGGTCGTGACGGCGGCGCTGCAGGAAGACGTGCAGGGCATCGCCATCAGCTCCTACCAGGGCGGCCACGTCGAGTACTTCAAGTACATGGTCGACCTGCTCAGGGAACGCGGCGGCGCGAACATCCGGGTCTTCGGCGGCGGTGGCGGCGTCATCGTCGCCAGCGAGATCGCCGAGTTGCAGGACTACGGCATCGAGCGCATCTACAGCCCCGAAGATGGCCAGCGCATGGGCCTGGCCGGGATGATCGGCGAGATGATGATGCGCTGCGACGTCGACCTCTCGGCGCTGGCGCCGACCTCGCTGGCGCCGATCCGCGGCCGCGACGATCCGGCGCGACGCGCGCTCGCCCGGCTCGTCACCGCGCTCGAGAACGGCAGTGCCGACGACGCGCTGCGCACCGAGTTGCGCCATGCGGCGGCGGCGGTCAGGACGCCGGTCGTCGGCATCACGGGCACCGGCGGCGCCGGCAAGTCGAGCCTCACCGACGAGCTGATCCGCCGCCTCCGCCTCGACCAGGGCGACGCGCTGCACGTCGCCGTGATCTCGATCGATCCGTCGCGGCGCAAGAGCGGCGGTGCGCTGCTCGGCGACCGCATCCGGATGAACGCGATCGCGCCGTGGAACGACGGCCCGCGCGTCTTCATGCGCTCGCTGGCGACGCGCGATTTCGGCTCCGAGATCAGCGCCGCCCTGCCCGACGTGCTGGCCGCGGTGAAGGTGGCCGGCTTCGACCTGATCGTCGTCGAGACCTCGGGCATCGGCCAGGGCGACGCGGCGATCGTGCCGCTGGTCGACGTGCCGGTCTACGTGATGACGCCGGAGTTCGGTGCCGCCAGCCAGCTCGAGAAGATCGACATGCTCGACTTCGCCGAGTTCGTCGCGATCAACAAGTTCGATCGCAAGGGCGCAGCCGATGCGCTGCGCGACGTCGCCAAGCAGGTCCAGCGCAACCGCGAAGCGTTCGGCCGGCGGCCCGACGAGATGCCCGTCTTCGGCACGATGGCGAGCCGCTTCAACGACGACGGCGTCACCGCCCTGTACCAGGCGATGCTGCCGCGGCTGGCAGCGCTCGGCCTGCCGCTGCGGGACGGCGCCCTGCCGGTGGTGGCGACGCGGCACAGCACGCACCAGGTGCCGATCGTGCCCGGCGCGCGCGTCCGCTACCTTGCCGACATCACCGACGCGGTGCGCGGCTACAAGGCGCGGGCGCGGGCGCAGGCGCAGCTGGCCCGCGAGATCCAGCAGCTGCGCGCCAGCGGCCGGATGCTGGGCGAGGCCAACCCCGACAAGAGCAATGCCGTCGGTGCGGTCAACGGCCTGGCCGACGAACGCGAGGCGCGGCTGGATCCGCAAGCGAAGAAGCTGCTGGCCGGCTGGCCGGAGCTGCAGCGCGCCTACGCCGGCGACGAATTCGTGGTCAAGGTGCGTGACCGCGAGATCCGCACGTCGCTCGTGCACACGACGCTCTCGGGCAACAAGATCCGCAAGGTCGCGTTGCCGACCTACGACGACCATGGCGAGCTGCTCAAGTGGCTGCTCCTCGACAACGTGCCCGGCGCGTTCCCGTACGCCGCCGGCACGTTCCAGTTCAAGCGCGAAGGCGAAGATCCAACCCGCATGTTCGCCGGCGAAGGCGACGCCTTCAAGACGAACACGCGCTTCAAGCTGCTCTCGGCGGGCATGGCCGCCAAGCGACTCTCGACGGCTTTCGATTCGGTGACGCTCTACGGCAACGACCCGGCGCTGCGCCCCGACATCTACGGCAAGGTCGGCAATTCCGGTGTCTCGATCGCCACGCTCGACGACATGAAGGTGCTCTACGGCGGCTTCGACCTGACCAGCCCGGGCACGTCCGTCAGCATGACGATCAACGGCCCGGCGCCGACGATCCTCGCCATGTTCATGAATACGGCGATCGACCAGAAGCTCGACGCGTTCCGCGACGAGAAGAAGCGCGAGCCGAGTGCCGACGAAGCCGCCGGCATCGCCGCCTGGGTGAAGCAGAACGTGCGCGGCACGGTGCAGGCCGACATCCTCAA
>CAZZVH010000277.1:0-5387 GCA_964657365.1 uncultured Burkholderiaceae bacterium | reverse complement strand
CGCCAAGCTCGTCGTGCAGCTCCCGCGCCAGGTGGCTGCGTTCGTCTTCGCGGATCGTCTGCAGATGCTGCGCCAGCTCCTTCAGCTGCACGGTGCGCGACGTGACCTCGGCCTCGAGCCGATCGCGTTCGGTGGCGACGCGCTGGTTCTCGTCGCGCGTCGCGCGTTCGAGCGCGGCGGTCTGGCGCAGGTACATGAAGAGGGCCAGCAGGCTGATCGCCGCCATCGCGGTGACGCCGATCCGGTTGAGCATCAGCGTCTGGTAGACGCCCTTGCGGCCGATCTCCACCTGCTTGTTCTCGTAGTCGAGCAGCTGGTCGGTGAGGATGCGCACGTGGTCCATCCGCTCCTGGCCGATGTCGGTCAGCATGAGGTCGCGCCAAGCATCGACAGCCCCCTTGTCGTGCAGCTGGATCGTGGTCGCAAGCTCGCTCATCTTCTCGTCGGTCGCGGCGACGAGCTGGTCGACCACCGGCGCGGTGTCGGCGTTCTTCCCGAAGTAGCTCTTCAGCCAGGCGCTCGAGCGATCGATGTTGGCAATGGCTTTCTGGTACGGGACCAGATAGCTCTGCCGCTCGGTCAGCAGGTAGCCGCGCTGCCCGGTCTCGGCGTCGAGCAGGCTCTTGGCCAGGAGATTCAGCTGGCTGCGCGCCATGCCGCGATCGCCGAGCGAATCGAGCGCGTGGGTCGCGTCCTGGTAGGAGAGTTCGCTGATCACGAACATCGCCAGGGCCGCCAGCGCCGCGAGCGGAAAGGCGACGACGCTGCGCCGGAAGTACGATAAGGGCTTCATTGCCAAATGCTGACCTCGACAATCAGGCAGCTGCGGATGCAGAAGGGAAGGCCGCTTTCACCATGATCAGAATCGCCATCATCGACGACCACGCCATCGTTCGCGCCGGCCTCAAGCAGTTTTTTTCCGAACAGGTCGACCTCACCGTGGTCGCCGAGGCGTCGAACGGCAGGGATGCGGTCGACATCGTCCGCAAGGGCCAGGTCGACGTGATCCTGATGGACCTGTCGATGCCCGACCAGAGCGGCGTCGACGCGCTGGCGGCGATCAAGGCGCGCGCGCCCGACCTGCCGGTGCTGATCCTCTCGGGCTTTCCGGAAGAGCACTACGCGACGACGCTGCTGCGCCAGGGCGCGAGCGGCTACCTCAACAAGGACTGCGACCCCGAGGAGATCGTCAAGGCGATCCGCACCGTCTACCGCGGCCGCAAGTACATCACCGCCGGCGTCGCCGAGCTGCTGGCCGACGGCCTGGGCGGCGGCGCTGCCGACAAGCCGCCGCACGAGCAGTTGTCCGAACGGGAGTTCCAGGTGTTCCTGCGCCTCGCCAAGGGCGAGACCATCGGCCACATGGCCAACAGCATGTCGCTGAGCGTCAAGACGGTGAGCACGTACCGGACGCGGGTGATGGAGAAGATGAAGCTGGAGTCGAACAGCGACCTGACGTACTACGCCCTCAAGAACGGGCTCATCCAGTAGTCGGACGGCGCGTGGTCGCATGGCCTCAGGAGAGGCCGCTCAGCTCGCTGAGGCTCGAACCGCCATCGGCCAGGCGGCAGCAATAGAGGATCAGCGCATCGATCTCGTTCGATTTGTCGAAGACCCGGTCGGCGCCCAGCTCGAGGCACTTGCGGCGCATGTCCGGCGTGGCGTAGTTGCTCAGGACGACCAGCTTCAACGGCCGCTGCGGCACCGTCGCGGCCCGCAGGACGCCGAGGCCGGAGCCGCTCTTCAGGAAGATGTCGACGACGCACAGGTCGCACTGGTTGCCGTTGTTCGACAGCCATTCGATGGCTGAGGCCTCGTCTTCGGCCGTGCCGACGACCTCGATCGGCGCCATCTCCTCCAGCGCCGCCACGAGGTTCTCCCGGATCACCGGGCTGTCCTCGACGATGAATGCGCGCAACTGCGTCATCGCGATCCGCTCCTCGTTGGCCGGTTCGCTGGACGGGTGGGTTGGAGGCGGATGGGGTACGTCAAGGGCAGGCAGCACGGAGGCGAACGCTAGATTTCACGACAGTCGAAGGAGTCTTGCCGATCCCGCATTCGCATGCCGACCGGGAAGCTCCTGTTCACCCGTCAGACTGGTCCTACAGGGTTTCTTGGCGTTGGCCGCCTTGGTCCTGTCGTGCGCCACGCCCGCGGCGCCACCCGACGGATCCCATCGCATCGTCGTCGGGTCGAAGCGCTTCACCGAGTCGTACATCCTCGGCGAGATCGTCACCCAGGCCTATCGCGCATCGGGCCGGAACGCGGAGCATCGCCAGGGGCTCGGCAACACCGGCATCCTCGAACAGGCGCTGGCCGGCGGCTCGGTCGACATCTACCCGGAGTACACCGGCACGATCGTGCGGGAGCTCCTGAAGCGCGAAGGCAACCCCTCGCTCGACGAGCTGAACCGGTGGCTCGCGCCGCGCGGCCTCGTCGCGGCGGTTCCGCTCGGCTTCGACAACGGCTACGCCCTGGCCATGTCGGAGGCGAAAGCCGCGGCGCTCGGGATCGCGACCGTCTCCGATCTCGCGTCCGGCAAGGGCCGGGAGCTGCGACTCGGCCTGTCGCACGAGTTCCTCGAGCGGGGCGATGGCTGGCCGGCGCTGCGAAGCGCGTACGCGATGCCGCAGACGCCGACCGGACTCGACCACGGCCTCGCCTACGACGCCCTGACCGCCGGCCGCGTCGACGTGATCGACGTGTACACCACCGATGCCAGGCTCGGCCGCCTGGGCGTGCGCGTGCTGAAGGACGACCGGGCGTTCTTCCCCCGCTACGACGCCGTGCTGCTGATGCGGGCGGGCCTCGACGCGGCGCCGTTGCAGAGGCTGGCCGGCGCCATCGACACACGCGCCATGATCGCGCTGAATGCCGAGGTCGAGCTCGACGGACGCAGCTTCGCCGACGTGGTGCACGACTTCCTGGCCCGCGATGCGGCTCAACCTGCCGCCGCGGCGCCGTCCAAGCCGCGCTTCCTGGATCGCCTGTTCGCACCCGATTTCGGCCGCCTCGCCGCCGAGCACCTGCTGCTCGTGTTCGGCTCGTTGCTGCTGGCCGTCGTGGTCGGCGTGCCGATCGGCGTGGCGGCCTGGCGCTGGCCGCGTTCGTCCGCGTGGCTGCTCGGCGCCGTCGCCATCCTGCAGACGATCCCGTCGCTGGCGCTGCTCGCGTTCCTGATCGCCATCGTCGGCTCGATCGGCGTCGTGCCGGCACTGATCGCGCTGTTCCTCTACGCGCTGCTGCCGATCGTGCGCAACACCCACGCCGGCCTGCAGGGCGTGTCGCGCGAGATGGCGCAGGCGGCGCTATCGCTGGGCCTCACGCCGCGCCAGGCGCTCGTCCATGTGCAGCTTCCGCTCGCCGCGCCGACGCTGCTCGCCGGCATCAAGACGGCAGCCGTCATCAACGTCGGCACGGCGACGATGGCCGCGTTCATCGGCGCGGGTGGCTTCGGCGAGCGCATCGTCGCCGGCCTCGCCGTCAACGACAGCAGCGTGATGCTCGCCGGCGCCTTGCCTGCGGCGGTGCTCGCGATCGCGGTGCAGGTCGGGTTCGATGCGCTGGAACGCTGGACCTTGCACGGTCGTCCGGCTCCCTGACGGGTGGCCGGCGGGCCTGCCCCGCCAGCCGCGGCTGCGACAATCGGCGATGCTTTTCGAATGGTTGACGCCGGGCTTGCTGGCGGTGCTGGTGGTCATCGTCCTGTGGATCGCGCTGCGGCCCGCGCCGGTCGACGGCAACGCCGAGCGGCACGGCCGCGACCTGCGCGACGAGATCGCGCGCAGCGCCCAGGGGACGCGCCAGGAACTGGTCACCACGCTGGGCGATTTCCAGCGCACGCTGCTGACCCAGCAGGGCGACGTGTCGCGCACCCAGAACGACCAGATCGATGCCTTCAGCCGGCAGCTCGCGGCGATGCAGCAGCAGGTCTCGGGCGCGCTCGGGCAATCGACGATGGCGCAGGTCGAGCAGGCCCGGCTGGCGCGCGAATCGCTCGACGCCACTCTCGCCGCGCAGGGCACGCGGCAGACAGCGTCGCTGCGCGACCTGGCCGAGTCGCTGACGCGGCAGCTGCAGGCCCTCGCGCAATCGAACGACCAGCGCATGAACGACGTGCGCGCGTCGGTCGAGACCAAGCTCGGCGCGATCCAGCTCGACAACGAGAAGAAGCTCGAGCAGATCCGCGCCACCGTCGACGAGAAGCTCCACGCCACGCTCGAGCAGCGGCTCGGCGAGAGCTTCCGCCAGGTGGCCGAGCGGCTCGAGCAGGTGCACCGCGGCATCGGCGAGATGAAGACGCTGGCCAACGACGTCGGCTCGCTCAACCGCGTGCTCAGCAACGTCAAGAGCCGCGGCATGTTCGGCGAGGTGCAGCTCGCGGCGCTGCTCGAGCAGGCGCTGACGTTGGAGCAATACGCGACCAACGTCGAGACCGTGCCCGGCACGGGTGCCCGCGTCGAGTTCGCGATCAAGCTGCCGGGCCGGCGCGACGACGGCGCGCCGCTCTGGCTGCCGATCGACTGCAAGTTCCCGCGCGACGACTACGAGCGCCTCGTCGAGGCGCAGGAAGCGGCCGATCGCATCGGCGTCGAGACCTACGGCCGGGCGATCGAGAAGCGGCTGCGCATCGAAGCCCTGACGATCCGCGAGAAGTACGTCTCGCCGCCGCACACCACCGACTTCGGCATCATGTTCCTGCCGACCGAAGGCCTGTTCGCCGAAGCGCTGCGCCGGCCCGGCCTCGTCGAGAGCCTGCAGCGCGACTACAAGGTCATGCTGACCGGCCCGACCACGCTGCTCGCCACCTTGAGCAGCCTGCAGATGGGCTTTCGGACGCTGGCGCTCGAGAAGCGCACATCGGAAGTGTGGGAGACGCTGAGCGCGGTGAAGACCGAGTTCGGCAAGTTCGGCGCGGCGCTCGCACAGACGCGCAAGAAGCTGCAGGAGGCGACCAGGACGATCGACGACGCCGAGGTGCGCACGCGCGCCGTGACGCGCAGCCTGCGCGAGGTCGAGACGATCAGCGACGAGCGCGCGCAGGCGCTCCTGCCCGGAGGGCTGTTCGACGAGCAGACCGATGCCTGAAGCCAGGGCGGCGTCGTCGCCACCGCTGCTGGCGCTGATCGTCGGCCAGGTCGCGCTCCATGCCTGCCTGGCCGGGGTGCGCCTGGCGGCACCGCTCACCGCCTTGCGCGAAGGCCACGCCGCCTGGGCGGTCGGCGTCCTCATGGGCCTGTTCGCAGCGGCGCCGGTCGTCCTCGCGCTCGCTGCCGGCCGGCTCGCCGATCGCTACGGATACCACCGGCCGATCCATCTCGCGGTGGCGCTCGAACTCGCCGGCGGCCTGTGCGCGGCGTTGTCGACGCAGCTCGGCGCCTCCGGCT
>CAZZVH010000276.1:0-5388 GCA_964657365.1 uncultured Burkholderiaceae bacterium | reverse complement strand
CGCCGCTGTTCGTCGCGGTCGAAGGAAGCGCGGAGATCGTGCGCGACAAGGCGCGCTTCGCGGCGCACTGGTCATCCGACCTGGAACGCTGGTTTGCGGACGGCATCGACACCAAGGGCATGGTGATGATCCACGTCCATGCCGACCGGATCCACTACTGGGACGGCGCCGACCAGGGCGAAGTGTCGAGCTAGACGCCGAGCAGGTCGGGCAGGCAGACAGACGAACCCTCAGGCAGCGACGCGACTCACCGCCAAGCCGATGACGACGGCAGCGCTGGCGCCGAAGATCAGCAACTGCCACTTGCCTCGGTGCGTCTGCCACCACAGCAACAGGCCCGACAGCGACAGGAAGATCAGCGATCCGGCCAGCGTGTCGACGAGCAGGATCCACGGCACCGGCATGCCGATGCCCTTGTGCAGGTTGGTCAGCGTCGCGATCACGCCGTTGTCGGTCCGCTGCACGCTCGCCGAGCGGTTGCCGACCCAGCTCTCGACCTGCAGCATCGTGTGCGGGCCGCCGAAGTTGATGGTCCAGCGTTCCGGCTGCATCAGCTTCGGGCCGCTCGCGCCACGCTCCGCCCACGCCACCGGCCGCGCCTTCTCGACCCGCACGTTGCTCGGCGCCTCGTCGATCTTCAGCGCATCGCGCAGCCAGGCGACCATCGCGTCGGGCGTGGCGGGCGGCGGATCGGGCAGGGCGATCTGCGTGTTCTGGCGCTCGACGGCGAGCGGCAGCTTCAGCACCGCGCGGTGGTTGAGCCAGATGCCGCTGAAGCCGAACAGCAGCCCGAGCGTCGCGCCCCACAGGCCGAACCAGCCGTGCGTGCGGCGCAGCCATTGCGTGAAGGCGACGCGTCCTGCCGGCGTCACGTCTCGCCCCATTGGCGCAGCAGGTTGTGATAGCAGCCGACCAGCAGCTGGCGCGCGGTCGCGTCGCCTTCGGTCTGGTTGAGGCGCTGGATGGCGGTGTCCATGTCGAAGAGCAGCGCCCGCTGCGTGTCGTCGCGCACGAGGCTCTGGATCCAGAAGAACGAGGCCAGGCGCACGCCGCGCGTGATCGGCGACACCTGGTGCAGGCTGGTCGCCGGGTAGACGATCATGTCGCCCGCCGCCAGCTTGACGCTGTGCAGGCCGAAGTGGTCCTGGATCTGCAGCTCGCCGCCGTCGTAGCTGTCGGGTTCGTTCAGGAAGAGCGTGGCCGAGATGTCGGTGCGCAGCTTGCGGCCGCTGAACGGATCGATCCGGATGCTGCCGTCGACATGGCCGCCGAAGGTCATGCCCTCGCCGTAGCGATTGAACATCGGCGGATAGAGCGCGTTCGGCAGCGCCGCGCTGATGAAGCGCGGATGCCGCTCGAGCGCGCTCACGACGATGTGCCGGGCGCGTGCCGCGACCTCAGAGCGCTCGTCGATCTGCTGATTGAACTTGACGGCCGCGCCCTGGTAGCCGGCGGTGACGCGGCCGTCGACCCAGCTTTCGCCCGCCTGCTCCAGCAGCCCGCGCAACTCCGCGAGCGCGTCCGAAGACAGCACCTTCTCGATCGAGATCAGCATGGCTGCAGGGCGGGTCCAGTCACATCCGGTAGGTGAAGCTCAGCATCCCGGTGATGCCCGTTCCCGGCACCGCGCGGCCGCCATCGGACGGGATCAGGGCATCGTAGTAGAACTTGTCGGCCAGGTTGAAGATGTTGAGGCGGATGTCGTAGCGCGGCTGCTTCCACGCCGCCGTCATGTCGAGCCGCACGTAGCCGGGCACGCGAACCAGGTCGGTGTTGTTGATGAAGCGGTTCGAGACGTAGATGGCGCCGCCGCCCACTTCGATCTCGGGCGTGACGGCGTAGGTCGACCAGAGCGTCGCCGATCCCTTGGCGGTGTTGGCCGGCACCTTGCCCTGCGTGCCGACCGCGATGCCGTCGACGATCTTCGCGTCGAGGTAGGTCGCACCCGCGAACACCTGCCAGCGTTCGCTCAGCCGCCCCACCGCGCCGGCGCGCGCGCCGTTGACGCGGATCGTTCCGTCGGCCGTGTAGGTGTTGTCGGAGTTCTGCGAGCGCGCGTTGTCCTGCGTGATCTGGAAGACCGCGCCGGTCAGCATCAGCCCGCCGTCGAAGGCGTCGAGCTTGCCGCCGATCTCGTACGACTTGTTCTTCTCCGGAGGCAGCGGCCGGGTCAGCCCGGTGGTCGAGACGAGCTGCTCGAGCGACGGATTGAACGAGGTGCTGTACGACACGTAGTACGCCTGCGATGCGCTCGGCTGCCAGATGCCGCCGGTGCGCACGCTGGTGTAGTGGACGGTCTGGTCGAGCGAGGGGAAGGCCGTGCCGCCATTGGTCGCGTTGATCGAGTTGCCGATCTGCGCCTGGTAGCGGTCCCAGCGCAGGCCGCCGACGAGCTTGAACGTCGGGGCGATGTCGATCGTGTCGTTGACGTAGGCGGCGAGCTCGTTGGCGCTGCCGGTGGCGAGGTTGCCGGCACGCTGCGGCGCCGTCGATGGCGAATCGCCGTAAGGCGGGTCGATCAATGGCTCGCAGCTGGAATATCCCGACGTGCCGGTGGGCGGATTGAGTGGCGCGCCGTTGCAGGTGCCGTTGCGATAGTAGGCCTGGTTGTTGTACGAGTCGTGGCCGATCTCGCCGCCGACGAGCAGGCTGTGCCTGAACGCGCCGGTGTCGAACGCGGATGTCAGCTCGGTCTGGTTGGAGAGCGACTTGTCGTGGATGATCCGGTCGTGGCTTTGCAGCCGCACGCCGAGCTGGTCGAGCGGCAGGCCGGCCGTGATCGGCGTCAGCAGCGCGAAGCCGGCCGCGCCGATCGTGCCGATGGCCTGCGGCGCCGTCTCCCGCGCATCGGTCGTCACGTGGTTCAGCGCGATCTGGCTGCGCAGCGAGGTCGTCGCCGTGAGGCGTTGCTTGAGGATGGCGTTCACGGCGAGCACGTCCTGCGCGGTCCGGTCGTCGGAGAAGCCGTAGACGGTGTTGCGGCCGACGTCCGCCGGCCGGCCGTTCAGGGGGCTCACACCGTAGTCGGCCCGATCGTTGTTGTGCTGGAGCAGCGCCGACAGCGTGATCTCGGTCGGCGTGTTGATGCCGTAGCGGAACGACGGCGCGATGCCGGCGTCCTTCACGTCCATCTTGCGCCGCGTCGTCGGCGCGCCGTCCTGGGCCATGCCGGCGAGGCGCACGGCCGAGGTGTCGGAGAGCGGCCGATCGACGTCGAAGGTGCTGCGCACCAGCCCGTTGGTCGTGACCAGCCCGGTCACCTCCGTGATCGGCTGGAGCGTCGCCTTCTTCGTCACCTGGTTGATGACCCCGCCGGTCGAACCGCGGCCGAACAGCATCGACGAGGGGCCCATCAGCACCTCGACGGCGTCGAGCGCGAAGGTGTCGCGGAAATACTGGCCACGGTCGCGAAAGCCGTCGAGATACACGTCGGTGCGGGCGCTGAAGCCGTTGAGGTTGATGTTGTTGCCGATCTGGCCGCCTTCGGCCGCGCCGAGGGTGATCCCGGGCACGTTGCGCAGCGCGTCGGCGAGCGACACGGCGCCCTGCGCCTGCATCAGCGCCTTGTCGACGACGACGATCGATTGCGGCGTGTCGCGCACGTCGGCGGGCAGCTTGCTCAGGGAAGGCGCCGCCGCGTAGCCGGTGTCGCGCCGGCCTTCGACGTTGACCGTCTCGAGCGACTGGCGCGACGGCGACGAGGCCGCGACGGCGACGGCCTGCGCGACGACCTGGGCGTGGACGAGCGACGTGCCGCCGAGGGCGAGCAAGGCGGCGGCGAGGGGAGTGAGACGAGGCATGGACCGGATCCGTTCGAAACCCCCGAACGTTCGAGGGAGAGCGCGGAGTCTAGTCCGTGATGCGAATCATTCTCATCAGCATTGCACTTTTATTTTGGTCGTCGTTGACCTTGATCCTCTTCGGCATGAAAAACGGCCCCGCAGGGCCGTGATCGGATCCGCCCGGCGACCCTCAGGCCGGCGCGCTCGTCGAGTGCCATTCCCGGCCGGCGGCCTCGAAGCGCGACATGCTGATGTCGCCGACGTCGACCTGCTGGCTTTCGCGGAACGAGACCCTGGTGTGCCGCGACAGGCGGTTGTTCATGGTCTCGTCGGGAGTGAAGACCTTCGAGACCGTGTTGGCGGCGATCCAGACGGAGGCTGCACTCGAGCGGTCGGCCAGCGCCACCGCCATCCGCGATCGCAGGTCGGCCAGGCTCGGCGACGACCAGTTGCGCACCAGCGCCTCGAAATCCCGCAGCGCGCGGCGCAGCTGCTCGACGGGCACTTCCTGGACAGCGCGGATGCCGCGCTCCGAGAACTTGCGCTCGAAGCGGGCCAGGTGGCGGAAGGTCTGGCGGTGCGACGGCTGCGCGTCGAGCACCGCCCGCATCTCGTCGCGCATGGCCCGCATGTCGGCCGACGACAGCCGGGCCCGCTGCGGGCCCTGGCCCGGCACGGAGGGTGACGGTGGACGGAGGCGATGCGCACCGGTCTTGCGCCGGCGCGCGTCCGACCAGCGCAGCAATGGCTTGGAGAGCGCCAGCGGCACCGCGAAAACAGCGCCGCAGAGTCGGTTCAACAGGTTCGGCATGCCAGCAAAATCGTTCGCGAGAACGATCTATCGGCAGGCCGGGCGCCCTCTTGCGCGAAGTTACGAGAGCTTACGAAGCGCCGTCAGGCGGCCAGGGCGGAAGCGGCCGCGGCGGCCAGGCACTTGTTGCACTTGCCGAGGCCGGGCAGGCGGGAATCCGGCTTGCCGTCACCGGTCTTGAAGTTGGCCTGGCAGCGCCGGCAGACGTACATCTTGGAGCTCGACATCATGGGCTTGACGCCCGGCTCGCCGGCCGGGCGGGCGGCCACGTACTCGGCCTGGGTCTGGCGCAACTTCAGCGCGGCGTTGGCGGCTGCGGCGTTGGCGCCGGCAGCGGGCGTGGCTGACGTGGCCGGCGTGGAAACCTTGGAAGCTTTGGAAACGGAAGCGGAAGGACGGGTGGCCATGGCGATCCTGAAAAGGTGCAGCGGCACTGCGCGCCGAAGGAGCGCCGCGCCGTTCGCAAGGGGCACTATTGTCCCAGCAAAAGGGCTCCGGCGTCCGAAGGGTTTGCCTTGACCCCGCTGCGTCCGTTCCGGCCGGACGTCAGCAGCACCAGGACCAGCGTTCCGCCGAAAGGCGCCCGCGGTCATCGTTTTGGCACGTCTGTTGCGTCCGCCGAAAGATGGCTGTACGGTCAGCGTCGACAAGCATCAGGCAAGCCATGACCCGCGATTTCGGAGTGTTCGAGGCGACCGACGTGCGGCTGCAATGCGGCCGCGTCATGCCGCGCATGACGCTCGCCTACAAGACCTTCGGCAGCCTCAACGCCGACAAGTCGAACGTCGTCCTGTA
>CAZZVH010000275.1:3880-5395 GCA_964657365.1 uncultured Burkholderiaceae bacterium | reverse complement strand
ATCTACGAGGGCGGCATCGCCAACATGAACTATTCGATCTCGAACAACGCCGAGTACGGCGAATACGTGACCGGGCCGAAGATCGTCAACGCCGAGACCAAGGCGGCCATGAAGCAGGTGCTCAAGGACATCCAGACCGGCGAATACGCCAAGAGCTTCATCATCGAGAACCGTGCCGGCGCGCCGACCTTGCTGTCGCGCCGCCGCCTGATGGCCGAGCATCCGATCGAGGTGGTCGGCGAGCAGCTCCGGGCCATGATGCCGTGGATCAAGAAGAACCGGCTGGTCGACCAGTCGCGCAACTGATGCGCCGGAAACCGTTCCTGCCCGCCACGCGATGAGCCCCGACAGCGAGCTGGAGGTCGACAGCGCGCCGCCGGTGGTGCCCCGGCCGCGGCGCAAGGGCATCTACATCCTGCCCAATCTCTTCACGCTCGGCGCCCTGTTCGGCGGCTTCTACGCGGTCGTCATGGCGATGAACGTGCGCTTCGAGCAATCGGCCTACGGCGTCTTCAGCGCCATGGTGCTCGACAGCCTCGACGGCCGAGTCGCCCGCATGACGAAGACGCAGAGCGTGTTCGGCGAACACATGGATTCGCTCTCCGACATGGTGTCGTTCGGCGCCGCGCCGGCGCTGATCGCCTACGAGTGGTCGCTGCGCGGGCTCGGCAAGCCGGGCTGGATCGCCGCCTTCGTCTATTGCTCGTGCGCGGCGCTGCGCCTGGCCCGCTTCAACACCAACCTCGGCGTCGTCGACAAGCGTTTCTTCCAGGGCCTGCCCAGCCCTGCCGCGGCCGCGATCGTGATGGGCTTCATCTGGGTGATGGACGACCAGGGCTTCACCGGGATCGAGGAGGGCCCGTGGCTGGGCTGGACGACCTTCGCCTTCACGCTCTACGCCGGCCTGACGATGGTGACCAACGTGCCGTTCTACAGCTTCAAGGATTTGAGCCTGAAGCGTTCGGTGCCGTTCGTCGTGATCGTGCTGATCGCGCTCGGCATCGCCGTGATCAACCTGCATCCGCCGATCGTGCTGGCCGCGCTGTTCCTGCTGTACGGCATGTCGGGCTATGCCGTGTACGTGTGGAAGCGCGTCAAGGGCAAGCCCGTCAGCGTCATCGCCACCTCGACCGACGAGCCCGACGAGCAGGGCTTGCACCGCTAGCCGGTGCCCCGTCGCGTGCTATATTGATCCGGTGATGTTGCGAATTTCTTCGGCCCTGCTTCTGCTTCTTCGACCTCCCAGGGCTCGCTGAACGAACTCGTCCACCAACGTCTCGTCCGACCGGCCCGCCTGCAAACGCAGCGGGCCGTTTTGTTTTCTGCAGGGGAATTGCCGTGACCGACCGCCTCTTCATCCTCGACACCACCTTGCGCGACGGCGAGCAATCGCCCGGCGCGTCGATGACCAAGGACGAGAAGCTTCGCATCGCCCGCCAGCTCGAGCGGCTGAAGGTCGACGTCATCGAGGCCGGCTTCCCGGCGTCGTCGAACGGAGATTTCGAGGCGGTGCGG
>CAZZVH010000275.1:0-3870 GCA_964657365.1 uncultured Burkholderiaceae bacterium | reverse complement strand
GATCAAGGGCGCGACCGTGTGCGGCCTGGCGCGAGCCAACGACCGTGACATCTCGCGCGCCGCCGAAGCGCTCAAGGGCGGCGAGTCGACCCGTATCCACATCTTCCTGGCGACCAGCGACCTGCACATGGAGAAGAAGCTCCGCATGACGCGCGACCAGGTGTTCGAGCAGGCGAAGCTGTCGGTCCGGTTCGCGCGCAATCTCACCGGCGACGTCGAGTTCTCTCCGGAAGACGGCTACCGCTCCGACCCCGAGTTTCTCTATCGCGTGCTCGAGGCCGTGATTGCCGAGGGCGCCACGACCATCAACATCCCCGACACCGTCGGCTACGCGGTGCCCGAGCTATACGGCCAGTTCCTGCTCGATCTCCGCCAGCGCATTCCGAATTCCGACAAGGCCGTCTGGTCGGTGCATTGCCACAACGATCTCGGCATGGCTGTCGCCAATTCGCTCTCCGGCGTGAAGATCGGCGGGGCACGCCAGGTCGAATGCACGATCAACGGCCTCGGCGAGCGCGCCGGAAACTGCTCGCTCGAGGAGATCGTTATGGCCGTCAAGACGCGGAAGGACTACTTCGGCCTCGAGCTGGGCATCGATGCGACACAGATCGTTCCGGCATCGCGGCTGGTGTCGCAGACGACCGGGTTCGTGGTCCAGCCCAACAAGGCGGTGGTCGGCGCCAACGCGTTCGCGCACGCCTCGGGCATCCACCAGGACGGCGTGCTGAAAGCGCGCGACACCTACGAGATCATGCGTGCCGAAGACGTGGGCTGGGCCGCCAACAGGATCGTCCTCGGCAAGCTGTCCGGTCGCAACGCCTTCAAGCAGCGGCTCAAGGAGCTCGGCATCGAGATGGAGTCCGAGGCGGACATCAACGCCGCGTTCGTACGCTTCAAGGAGCTGGCCGACCGCAAGAGCGACATCTTCGACGAAGACATCCTCGCCCTGGTGATGGACGAGTCCGTCGTCGGCGACCACGAGTTCTACCGGCTGGTGTCTCTCTCGCAGCAGTCCGCCATGGGTGCGCGTCCGCAGGCGAGCGTGTCGTTCGCCGCCGGCGAGGTCGTGCACCAGGCATCGAGCGACGGCAACGGCCCGGTCGACGCCAGCCTGAAGGCGATCGAATCGAAGGTCGGGAGTGGCGCGGAAATGCTGCTCTATTCCGTCAATGCCATCACCAGCGGCAGCACAGAATCGCAAGGAGAGGTGACGGTGCGCTTGCAGTACGGCGGCAGGGTCGTCAACGGCGTCGGGGCCGACCCGGACATCGTCGTCGCGTCGGCCAAGGCGTATCTCGCCGCGTTGAACAAGCTGCACAGCAAGACCGAACGGGTCGCGGCACAAGGCTGAAAGCCTTTCAACAGGGCCGGATACGTGTCTGTAGTCTCACATTAGATACAACGCGCAAGTTTTTGATCTTGCGTGTTTTTTTTGGCTCTCTTAGACTCGCGGGGCCGCCCGATCCGAGGAAGAATGTGTCGATGATCCGCCAGCTCGTTTCTGCCGCCGTCCTCGCGGGCCTCTGCGCCACGGCTTCCGCCGCCACGCCGACGTCGCAAACGGCGAAGGCGCCTGGCAAGAAGCACGTTGCCGTCACCAAGGTGGCTGCCCACGCGCGGGTTCGCCAGACGCTGGTGGCGAAGAGCGGGCGCTCCGGGCACCGCGCTTTCGTCGTTGCCCGGGTCGAGCCGGAGCATCTGTCGTTCGGCCAGATGCAGGGCCTGCACAGCGCAGCCGACACCCTCGAGCTCAAATCCGGCGTCGCGCTGGTCATGGACCAGGACACCGACGAGATCCTCTTCAGCAAGAACTCGCAGGCCGTCCTGCCGATCGCGTCGCTGACCAAGCTGATGACCGCCGTGGTCATCACCGAGGCGAACCTGCCGCTCGACGAGCCGATCACGATCACCGACGACGACGTCGACACCGAGAAATTCAGCCGCTCGCGCCTCAAGGTCGGCACGACGCTGCGGCGCGAGGAGATGCTTCACCTCGCGCTGATGTCGTCCGAGAACCGCGCCGCCCACGCGCTCGGCCGCACCTATCCCGGCGGCCTCGGCGTCTTCGTCACGGCGATGAACGAGAAGGCGCAGGCGCTCGGCATGGCCGACACGCACTACGTCGAGCCGACCGGACTGTCGAGCCACAACCAGTCGAGCGCGCACGATCTCGCGACGCTGGTCAAGGCGGCCCACGAACACCAGATCATTCGCGAGCTGTCGACCTCGCCCGAGTACCAGGTCGAAGTCGGCAACCGGGCGGTCCAGTTCCACAACACCAACGGCCTGATCAAGAGCCCCATGTGGGACATCAGCCTGCAGAAGACCGGCTTCATCAACGAGGCGGGCCGCTGCCTGGTGATGCAGGCCAAGATGGCCGGGCGCCAGCTCATCATGGTGTTCCTCGATTCGGCCGGCAAGTACTCGCGGATCGGCGATGCCGAACGCGTCCGCCACTGGATCAACGCGACTGCCCAGGCCGTCCCGGTCCTGAGCGTCGCGGCCAAGCCCAAGGTCTGAGCACCGCGCGGCCGGGCCGCGCCGGGGCGGGTCAGCCGCCCCTGTGGCCGAGTGCCGCCGAGATCTGTGCGGCGGTGTCGCGCAGACGCTCCAGCCAGCTGTCTTCCAGGCGATCGGCTGGCGCCGAGATCGACAGCCCCGCCACCAGGTTGCCCTGGTCGTCGAGGATGCCTGCCGCCATGCAGCGCACCCCGAGCTCCAGCTCCTCGTCGTCGCGGGCCGACCCGTAGCGGTTCACCTTCGACAGCTCGCGCTCCAGCGTGGGCAGGTCGGTGATGCTGTTGCGCGTGTGACCGGCCAAGCCGGTGCGCGATGCATAGGCCCGCACGCGCTGGGCATCGTCCTGGGCCAGGAAGAGCTTGCCCACCGACGTGAGATGCAGCGGAGCGCGGCCGCCGATCGCGCGGACCACCTGCATCCCCGATCGCTCGCTGTACGTGCGCTCGACATAGACGATCTCGTCACCCTGGCGCATCGAGAGGTTGACCGGCTGGTGCGTCAGCTTGTGCAGCTCGCGCATCGGCGAGAGGGCCGCCTCACGGACGTCGAGCCTGGCCTTGACGAGGTTGCCCAGTTCGAGCAACCGCATGCCGAGCCGGTAGCTGCCCGGCTCGGGCCGGTCGACGTAGCGGCCGATCGTCAGGTCGTTCAGGATGCGATGGGCGGTCGACGGGTGCAGGCCGGTCTGTTCGCTGATGCGCTTGAGGGCGACGGGCTCCTGATGCGAGGCGAGCAGGTCGAGCAACGAAAAGGCGCGCTCCAGCACCTGGATCGTGATCGCGCGCTCTTCGAGTTGTCGCATGGAGCGATTCTCGCCGAGGCGGCCGCCTTCAGGCCATCGACAGGCTGGCGGCGGCGAGCCCGCTGCGCACGGCGCCCTCCAGCGTCGCCGGGTAGCGCCCGTCGATGTAGTCGCCGGCGGCGGCCAGGCCGGCGCGGATGCGTGCCGGCGGTCGCTCGAGCGCCGGCGTGCATCGGAAGGTGGCGCGTTTCTCGTGGATGGTCCGGACCACGGCGAGCGGCCCGCGGAGATGAAGCTTCAAGGCCGACTCGGCCTGGGCGAGCACGGCACGCTCCGTATCGGCAACGCCGCGTTCGACCCAGGCGCTCGCGCCGCTGATGACGAACGCCAGCAGGCCGGCGGGGCCGCCGAGCTGGCCACGATCGAAGACGAATTGCGCCGGCCGCTCGGCATCGGCATGCATCAGCAGCATCGGTTCCGGGAGACGACAACCGGCGCTCGCGGCATAGACGGTGACGATCGGTTCGTACCGCAACGCTGCCGCCTGCGCCGACCAGCCCGCATCGATCGGCGCCACCAATCGCGCCGCCTCAAGCGCGCTCGAGGCG
>CAZZVH010000274.1:0-5402 GCA_964657365.1 uncultured Burkholderiaceae bacterium | reverse complement strand
GCACGCTGGTCTCGCGCGCCGAAGCCGAGGCGATCGTCGGCCCGCTCGGCGCCGAGCCGATCCCGCGCAACAACGGCAGCGGTTGCGAAGTGCACGCGGCCAAGGGCACGTTCCTCTGGAAGATCGAGGACGCGAGCGGCGGCTACGCGGCGATGCGCGGCATGACGACGTCGTTGTCGAAGGACGCAGGCGACGTGACGCGCCAGGCGCAAGCCGAGGGCATGAACGCGCAGAGCATGAAGGTGATCGGCAACCTCGCCAGCGGCCTGGCGCTGACTCCTGTGGACAACCCGGCGTGGGAACAGGGTGTCGTCTCGATGCGCGGCCTCTACGTCGTCCGCAAGGACGTGCGCGTCGCCTGTGCGACGACGAACTCGCCGGAGCAGATCGACATCTGCACGAAGCTGGCGGCAACGGTCACCGCGCGGCTCTAGCGGGTTCGCGCGCGGCTTGGAGCGGCCGCATCGCGGCGCTAGTAAGCTCCTGCGATGGCTTCGTCGACACCGCTTCCCGCGTGGCTCCAGGCGGCCCGCGACCATTGGCAATGGACCGGCCAGCGCCGGCCGCCGTTCGCTGCGACACCCGGCCCTGGCCAGGTCTCGGTCTGGGATTTCCCGCGGCCGCCGCGCATCGTGACGGACGCGCGTGAGATCGTGATCCGCTGGGGCGACCTAGAGGTGGCACGCACGCGGCGCGCCGTGCTCGTGCAGGAGACGTCGCATCCGCCCAGCGTCTACCTGCCGTGGGACGACGTCGCCAGGCAATTGCTCGTCGCGGCTTCGGGGTCGTCGATGTGCGAATGGAAGGGGCCGGCGCGGTACTGGACGCTGGTCGACGGCGAGCGCCGGCTCGAGCGCGTCGGCTGGAGCTATCCGCAGCCCTTCGCCGGCGCCGAGGCGCTCGCCGACTGCGTCTCCTTCTACCCGCGCGATCTCGACTGCCGCGTCGACGGCGGACGCGTCCTGCCTCAGCCCGGCGGCTTCTACGGCGGCTGGATCACCGGCGAGCTGACCGGCCCGTTCAAGGGCGCGCCCGGCAGCGACGGCTGGTGACGCAAGGCGTTCGCCGACAGCGCCTCGCCGACGAAGGCGCGGAACGCGGCGGCGGCCGGCGATAGCGGGCGGTCCGGCTTGAAGAAGAGCGAGAGGTTACGGAACACCGTCGGCCGCGACACGGCGCGCGCCACCAGGCCGAACGGCTCGAGCAGGCGCAACGCGCTCCCCGGCTGGACCGTGATGCCGACGCCCGACTGCACCATGCCGAGCGCGGTGGTGATGAACGACACGTTGTAGGCCGGCTGCAGGACCAGGCCCGGCCCGTGGCGGAACAGGTCGGACTGCAACTGCACCGTGAAGTCCTGCGTCAGCGAGACGAACGGCTCGGCCAGCACCTGCGACCAGACGACCCGCCGGCGCGCCGCCATCGGATGGTCGGGTCGGCAGACGAGCCACATCCTGTCGGCGAACAGCAGCTCCTGCGTCAGCCCGGACGGCGCCTTGCGCTGCGGCGCGATGCCGAGATCGGCCTGCCCCGCCAGCACGCGCGAGAGCGCTTCCTCGTGGAGCGAATCCATGACGTGCACGGCGATCTCGGGAAAGCGCTCGCGGTAGCGACGTGCCAGTTCGGGCAGCAGCGTCGCGGCGTAGAGCGGCGTGCAGGCGATGCGCACCGTGCCACGCCGTTTCTGCTCCAGGTCTCTCGTGTTCGCGACCGCCTGCGCCAGATCCGACAGCACGTTGCGCGCGAGCGGCAGAAACTCCGCACCGGCCGACGAGAGCGCGGTGCTGCGCGTGGTGCGGTCGAACAGTCGCACGCCGATCGCGCCCTCCATCTCTTTGATCAGCAGGCTCAGCGCCGACGGCGTGAGGTGCAGCTGGCGCGACGCCGCGGTGAAGCCGCCGGCCTCGGCGACGCTCACGAAGGCGCGCAGCTGGCGCAGGGTGACGTTGGATGGATTCACGAGGAAAACTCGACAATCGACAATTATTGCTGGTTTGCCTTGTCAGTCGATGCTTCCTAGGATCGAGACCCGACCGCGTTCCGGCCTCCGCCGAGCCTTCCGACATGTTGAGATTCGATCCGAACCTGCGCTGGCTGTTCACCGAGCTGCCGATGGACGAGCGCTACGCGGCGGCGGCGAAGGCCGGCTTCCAGGGGGTCGAGGTCGCGTTCCCGTACGAGACGCCCGCCAGGGAGATGGCCGCGCGCCTGGCCGACAACGGGCTGACGCTGGTGCAGATCCTCTCGCCGTTCGACTGGGACGCCGGCGAGCGCGGCATGGCCGCCCTGCCCGGCCGCACCGAAGCGTTCCAGGCGAGCATCCGCACCGCCGTCGACTACGCGGTGCAGGTCGGCCGACCGCTGATCCACGTCATGCCGGGCAACATGACGCCCGCGCTCGACCGCGCCGAATGCATGGCCCGCTTCGTCGACAACATCGGCTGGGCCGCCGACCAGGCGCAGCAGGCGGGTCTCACGCTGATCCTCGAGCCCTGCTGCACGGCCCGCTTCCCGAACTTCCTCTACCACCGGCTCGACGAAGGCGTGCAAGTGATCGAGGCCGTCGGACGCGCCAACGTGAAGCTCTGCTTCGACACCTTCCATGTGCAGAGCGAGGAAGGCTCGATCACCGACCGGCTGCACGCGGTGTGGAAGCACATCGGCCACATCCAGGTGGGCAACGTGCCGGGGCGGCACGAGCCGGGCACCGGCGAGATCCACTTCCCGTGGCTGTTCGCCGAGATCGAGAAGCGGAAGTGGCCCGGCTGGATCGGCTGCGAATACACACCCTCGGGTCCGACCCTCGAGACGCTGCCCTGGGGCGCGCCGTACGGCATCGGCCCAGGCCGCTGACCGGCCCCGACACGCTTCGCTCGAGGAGGCCCGCGATGCTCAGCGCTGCAGACAACGAGACCCTCACCCGCACCGGTGCCGAGACGCCGATGGGCCAGTACTTCCGCCGTTTCTGGCAGCCCGTGGCGCTCTCGCGCGAGCTGCCGGAAAACGACGGTGCGCCGTTGCGCGTGAACATCATGGGCGAGGAGCTGATCGCCTTCCGCAACGCCAAGGGCGCCGTCGGGCTGACCGATTCGCGCTGCCCGCACCGCGGCGCGAACCTCTACTTCGGGCGCAACGAGGACTGCGCGATCCGCTGCGTCTTCCACGGCTGGAAGTTCGACATGGAAGGCCGCCCGGTCGAGCTGCCGAACGTGCCGGCCGGCTCGCGTTACCACGAGACGATCCGCCTCAAGGCCTATCCGACGCGCGAGTACGGCGACGTCGTCTGGGCCTGGCTGGGCCCGCGCGAGGACGAGACAGCGCTGCTGCCCGAGGTGCCCGCGCTCGAGTTCGGCGCGGTGCCGGCGAGCCACCGCTACGTCACCAAGAAGCTGCAGGAATGCAACTGGGCGCAGTCGATCGAAGGCGCGCTCGACACCTCGCACTTCTCCTTCCTGCACATGCCGGCGCCCGGCGTCGCCTCGAACGCGAACGCCGACGCGCCGGCCGACGAGAAGCGCCTGCGCTGGATCCGCGACGACCCGATGCCCGAATTTTCGGTGCTCGAGCACGACGTCGGCTTCGTCGTGGGCGGCGCGCGCCGCGCCGACGGCGAGGAGCGCTACTGGCGCACGACGCAGTTCGCCTTGCCCGCGCACAGCACCACGCCTTCGACCCTCCCGGGCGAGACGCACTTCGGCTACACGTGGGTGCCGATCGACGATTTCAATTGCTGGATCTACACCTACGCGTGGAACCCGGTGCGGCCGATCGGCGAGGAGGAGCGCGCCAAATTCCGCGCGGGCCATGGTGTCATCGCCGAGGTCGACGCCGAGTTCATGCCGATCCGCAACCGCGCCAACGAGTACCTGATCGACCGCGCACAGCAGAAGCACGTCACCTTCACCGGCGTGCGTGGCGTCGCCGAGCAGGACGCGATGATCCAGGACAGCCAGGGCCGCATCGTCGACCGCACCCGGGAGCATCTCTCGGCCTCCGATGCGGCGATCGTCCGCTTCCGGCGCACGGTGCTGGGCGGCGCGAAGGCGCTGCAGGAAGGCATCGAGCCGGTCGCGGCATCGCGCCACGCGAGCTACCGGCTGCGCTCGGGCAGCTGGATCGCCGGCGAGGGCGTGTCCTTCGAGCAGGTGATGAGGGAGCGCTTCGGCCACCCGACCGGTCTCGTGCCGTCGCCGACCGGCGAGCAGACGACGACAACGACGAGACCAGAGCGATGAACGACTCCACCCGAGGCCTGCCGATGCACTCCGTTTCCTGCCGCCGGCGGGCCTTGCTCGCGGTTGCCACCCTGGTCGCGACGTTCGCGCTTCTCGGCGCGGCAGGCGCCGCCTTCGCGCAGGCCTATCCGACGCAGGCCATCAAGCTGATCGTTCCCTACGCGCCCGGCGGCTCGACCGACCTCACCGCGAGGCTGATCGCCAAGGGTCTGTCCGAGCAACTCAATCAAGCCGTGGTGGTCGAGAACCGTGCAGGCGCCGGTGGCTCGACCGGGCAGGACACGGTCGCGAAATCGGCGGCCGACGGCTACACGCTGCTCTTCAGCGCCGCCGGCCCGCTGACGGTGACGCCGCACATCTACGCGAAGCTGCCTTACGACCCCGTCAACGGCTTCGATCCGATCATGCTGGTCGCGACGCAGCCGCTGCTGCTCGTCGTCAATCCGTCGCTGAAGGTCAACAGCGTCGAGGAGCTGATCAAGATGGCCAACGCGCGCCAGGGCGCCGACAAGCTCAACTACGGCTCGTTCGGCAACGGCAGCGCCGCACATCTCGCCGGCGAGTACTTCAAGCGGCTGGCCAAGATCGACATGGTGCACGTGCCGTACAAGGGCAGCGGGCCGGCCCTGATCGGCCTGGTCGGCGGCCAGACCGACCTGATGTTCGACGTCTTCAGCACCTCCGCGCCGCTCGTCAAGGGCGGCAAGCTGCGCGCCATCGCCATCACCTCGACGGAGCGCTCGCCGCAGTTCCCCGACGTGCCGACGATGCAGCAGGCCGGCGTGAACGGCTTCGAGGCCGGCACCTGGTTCGGCGTGCTGGCGCCGGCCGGCCTGCCGAAACCGATCCTCGATCAGCTCTCGCGCACGCTCAACGTCGTGATCGCGCAGCCCGAGGTGAAGGACAACCTCGCGGCGCAGGGCGCCGAGGTGCGCGGCGGCACCCCCGAGCAGTTCCGCAAATTCTTCATGGCCGAGTACGACAAGTGGGGAAAGATCGTCAAGTCGGCGAACATCACCGCTGACTGAGCGCCGTCGCCCAGCTCACTCCGGATCGACGTAGCGCAGGCCGAGCGCGGCCAGCTTGCCGCGCATGTCGTAGATGTCGAGGCCGAGCTCGCCGGCCGCGAGGCGCTCGCGGTTGATGGCTTCGCGCGCCTCGCGCGAG
>CAZZVH010000273.1:0-5431 GCA_964657365.1 uncultured Burkholderiaceae bacterium | reverse complement strand
GCCCAGGCGCGCTGGCGCAGTTCGGGGCTGACGCGATAGCGCTCGCCGCGGTAGAACGCATCGAGCCGATCGAGCAGCGCGGCGATGGCATTGGCGTCCCACTGCGCGAGCCACTCGAACGGGCCGGCGGGGTAGTTGACGCCGAGCTTCATCGCCTGGTCGGCGCCCTCCGGCGTGCAGACGCCCTGCTGCACCGCGTCGCATGCCTCGTTGATCAACATGGCCACCGTGCGCGCGACCACCAGGCCGGGCGCATCGCCGACCGGCTGCGGCGACCAGCCGGCGATGCGCAGCCACTGCGCCGCCTCGTCGCGCCAGGCCGGCGAGGCGCTGGCCGATGCCGAGTACGCCAGGGCGGTGCCGGGCGCGCCGCCGCCGAGCGCGGCAGCGACGTCGAACAGGGCCAGCTCGCGCACGCCTTCCTCCGCCGCGACCTGCGCGGCGCAACGGCCGTCGGTCAGGCGCAGCTCGCCGCTCGCGGTCTGCAGGCCGCTCCACCGGCTCGAGGCGTCGGCCTCGAAGCGGATGCCGGCGGCGGCGAGTGCGGTCGCCCAGCGGGAGACGGCGCGGCCGCTGCCGTGCAGGGCGACGATCGTGCCGGGCGGGATCGTCGGCGTGTCGACGATCGGCGTGGGCTCGGCTGCCGGCACCGGGTACCGATAGAAGCCGCGCCCCGACTTGCGCCCGAGCAGGCCGCCGTCGACCATCTCGCGTTGCAGCAGCGACGGCGCATAGCGCTTGTCGCCGAAGTTCGCATCGAACACCGACTGCGTGACCGCGAAGTTGGTGTCGTGGCCGATCAGGTCCATCAGCTCGCACGGCCCCATGCGAAAGCCTGCACCGCGCAGGCAGGCGTCGATCACCGACGGCTCCGCGGCGCGCTCCTGCAGCAGCGCCAGCGTCTCCGCGTAGTACGGCCGGGCGATGCGGTTGACGATGAAGCCCGGCGTCGACCGCGCATGCACCGGCGTCTTGCCCCACTGCCGGCTCAGGGCCACGATCTTCTCGGCGACGGCCGGGTCGGTCGAGAGGCCCGACACGACTTCGACCAGCTTCATCAGCGGCACCGGGTTGAAGAAGTGCATGCCGACGAAGCGGCCCGGCAGGCGCAGCCCGGCGGCCAGCGCGGTGACCGAGATCGACGACGTGTTCGAGGCGAGCACGCAGGCGTCGCCGACGACGGTCTCGAGATCGCGGAAGACGCTTTTCTTCGCCTCCGCGTTCTCGACGATCGCCTCGACCACCAGGCCGCAGCCGGCGGCGTCGTCGAGCCAGGGCACAGCGACGATGCGCGCGGCGATCGCCTTCGCCTCGGCCGCGTCGAGCTTGCCCTTGGCGGCCAGGCCGTCGAGCGTCGATGCGAGCTTCGCGACGGCCGCGGCGGCGGCGCCTTCGCGCGCATCGAAGAGCTTCACGGCGTGGCCGGCCTGGGCAGCCACCTGGGCGATGCCCGCGCCCATGATGCCGCCGCCGACGACGAGGACGGCCGTGTCGCGGCCGAGATCAGGACCCATGTCGGAACGCTCGCAAGGAAAGGTGGCTGGGGCGACCCGACGGTTGCCGGGCCGGCGGATTATCGCGAGGTCGGTGTGCACTTCCCCGGAGGACTCAAGCTATTCTCGGCGCGCCCTCACCTCAGGCCTGCCCCATGCTCGGATTCGATCGACGCGCCGCCAAGGCCGCCTGGACCGTCAGCCTCGTCGCGTTCGCGCTGGTCACGCTGTATGCCGTGCGCAACACGGTCTTCGTGCTCGTGCTCGCGCTGTTCTTCGCCTACATGGTGTATCCGCTGGTCAAGCGCGTCACCGCGCTGGCGCCGAAGCGGCTCTCGCACACGATCGCGACCGCCATCGTCTTCGGCCTGCTGCTGGTCGCCGTGGCGCTCGTCCTCAGCCTGATCGGGCCGCCGATCGTCGACCAGGCGTCGACGCTGTCGCAGCAGATCCCGAAGCTCTCGAGCGGCCCCGGCATCCTCGACAAGGTGCCCCTGCCGGACTGGCTCGCCGGCTACCGCGGTCGCATCGCGCAGTTCGTCAACGAGAACCTGAAGAGCGGAACAGACTACGCGATGCCGCTCGCCAAGAAGATCGGCTTCGGTGCGCTGGCGGTGGCCAGCAACCTGATCTACGTCGTCCTGATCCCGATCCTCGCCTTCCTGCTCATCAAGGACGGCAGCGCCATGCGCGACCGCTTCCTCGGCTGGACCGACCGCGGCGCCCACGCCGCGATGTGGCGGCGCATCGTCGACGATCTCGACACGCTGCTCGGCGGCTACATGCGCGCCCTGCTGATCCTGTCGCTGACCACCGTGGTCGTCTACTCCGTCGTCTTCAGCCTGGCCGGACTGCAGTTCGGCCTGCTCCTCGCCGTGCTTGCCGGCATCCTCGAATTCATTCCGGTGCTGGGCCCGCTGGCGGCGGCGGCGATCGTCGCGGCGGTCGCCCTGCTGAGCGGCTACGACCACGTGCTGGCGATCCTCGGCTTCATCGCCCTGTACCGCGTCTTCCAGGACTACGTGCTCAACCCGTACCTGATGAGCGAGGGCGTCACCGTGCCACCCCTGATGGTGCTGCTCGGCCTGGTCGCCGGCGACGAGATCGGCGGCGTGGTCGGCGTCTTCCTCTCGGTGCCCGTGCTGGCCGCAGCCAAGATCTTCGCCACCCGCATCGCCCGGGAGTGGCAACGCAAGCACCCGGCGCTGGAGCCCGATCCGGACGACACTGCGGCACCGGTGGCGCCTTAGCGAGCAGCCGCCGGCCTCAGCGACAACGGAGCAAGCGATGCGATACCTGGTGGTGGGCGCCGGCGCCCTGGGCGGATATTTCGGCGGGCGGCTGCTCGATGCCGGCTGCGACGTGACCTTCCTGCTGCGGCCGAAGCGCGCCGAGGCGCTGGCGCGCACCGGCCTGGTCGTGAAGAGCCGGTTCGGGGACCTGGCGATCGCCGCGCCGCCCTTCGTGCTGTCGAAGGACATCGCCACGACCTACGACGTCGTCGTCGTCGGCTGCAAGGCGTACGACCTGGCCGAGACGATGGACTCGTTCGCGGCCGCCGTCGGCCCTGCCACGGCGATCCTGCCGATGCTCAACGGCATGCGCCACATCGACGACCTGACGAAGCGCTTCGGCGCCGAGCGCGTGCTCGGCGGCCTCTGCATGATCTCGGCGACGCTCGACGACCAGGGCGCCGTGCAGCATCTCAACGACCTGCACGGCCTCGTCTTCGGCGAGCTCGACGGCACGATGTCGCCGCGCGTCGAGGCGATCCAGCGCGACTTCTCCGGCGCCACCTTCGACGGCCGCGCCAGCGCGCAGATCCTGCTCGAGATGTGGGAGAAGTGGATGTTCATCGCTTCCGCCGCGGGCATCACCTGCCTGATGCGCGGCAGCATCGGCGACATCGTCGAGGGCGGCGGCATGGACACCAGCCTGGCCCTGCTCGACGAATGCCGCGCGATCGCGGCCCACAACGGCTTCGCGCCGCGACCGCAGTCCTACGAGCGGGCCCGCGGCGCCCTCACCGCGAAGGGTTCGCCGATCACGGCGTCGATGCTGCGCGACATCGAGCGGGGCGGCCCGGTCGAGGCCGACCACGTGCTGGGCGACCTGCTCGGCCGCGCGGCGCAGGTCCCGCCGCCACCGTCGCTGCTGTTCCATGCCTACGTCCACCTCAAGACCTACGAGGCGCGACGCGCGAGGACGGCAGCGGCGTAGCGGCCGGGCGTCGAACAGTCGCAGCAGGCTCCCATGTCGACATTCGAGCTCCCGAAGCACGCGGACGCATCTGCCTACGATGGCACCGCGAAGGCCCTGCACTGGCTCGTCGTCGCCATGCTGACCGTCCAGTTCGTCACCGCGTGGACCCTGCCCCACATCAAGGTCGACACGGTGCCCGACACCACCATCGGTCTCCATTTCTCCTTCGGGATCGCGATCGCCGTCGTCATGGCGATCCGGCTCGCCCATCGATGGCTGCATCCGGTGGCGATCGCCCCGCGCGACGCGCCGAACTGGGAGCTCCTGCTCGCCCGGGCCACGCATCTGACCTTCTATGCCGTGCTGATCGTCGGCCCGTTCCTCGGCTGGGCGGCCGCATCGGCGCACAGCGTGCCGGTGCGCCTCTTCGGCCTGCTGCAGTTGCCCGACATCGCGCCGCGCAAGGCGCCGTGGGGTCTGCTCGCCGGCGACATCCACGGCTATCTCATGTGGGCCCTGCTCGGCCTCGTCGCCCTGCACGCCTCGGCGGCTCTCTTCCACCACCTCGTCCGGCGCGACGACGTGCTGCGGCGCATGCTGCCCTGGGCGAGGCCCGCGCTGCCGGCGCCGGGCGGGCGTCGCTAGGCGTACCGCGCCGGCTGCCGCTCGGCGAGTTGCAGGCCCGCCTTCACGACGTCGCCGACGACGATGACGGCAGGGCTGCCCAGGCCGTCGCGCACGACCGTCGCGGCGAGTGCGTCGAGCCGGCAGATCGCGTGGCGCTGCTGCGGCAGGCTGGCATGCTGGACGATCGCCACCGGCGTCTCAGCCGCGAGACCGGTGAGCAGGCCGGCCTGCAGCGCCTCGACGGTGGCGATCCCCATGTAGATGACGAGCGTGACGCCCTCGGCGGCCGCAGCGGCGATGGTCGGCCAATGCAGCGACGTCGCGGCGGCCTGGGCCTCGCCGTCGTCGACGGTCGCTGGGTCGCGCCGGGCGTGGCCGGTCAGGAACATGACGCCGTGGGCATGGTCGCGGTGGGTGAGCGGAACGTCGATCGCCGTCGCGCCGGCGAGCCCGGCGGTGATGCCGTTGACGACCTCCACGTCGAGGCCGAGCGCGCGCAGGTGCGATGCCTCCTCGCCGCCGCGGCCGAACAGGAACGGGTCGCCGCCCTTCAGCCGCACGACGCGCTCGCCGCGCAGCGCTTCGGCCGCCATGAGCCGTTCGATGAAGATCTGCGGCGTGCTGGCGCAGCCGCCGCGCTTGCCGACCCGGACGATGCGCGCCGAACGCCGCGCGTAGCGGAGCACGCCGTCGCCGACCAGGTCGTCGACCAGCAGGACGGTCGCCTGGCAGATCGCGCGCACGGCCTTGATCGTCAGCAGCTCGGGGTCGCCCGGGCCGGCGCCGACGAGTTGCACCTTCGGGCGCGCGCTGCCTAGCGGCGCCATGCGGTCGACAGTGGTCATGATGGTTCTCCCACGGGTTGCGCGACATCGGCTTTCGGCGCGGCCTGCACCATGCGCCGCACCTCGGGCAGGCACGAGCCGCAGTTCGTGCCGCAATTCAGCTCGGCCTGCAGCGCGCGCAGGACCGCATCAGACGGGCCCGACGTGCGCGCCAGGCAGGCGGCGATCTCGTTCTCGCTGACGTCGAAGCAGCTGCAGACCTGCCGGCCGCGCGGCGCCGAGGGCACCGGTGCCCGGGCCCCGCCCGAGAGCAGTGCGCGGCCG
>CAZZVH010000272.1:0-5449 GCA_964657365.1 uncultured Burkholderiaceae bacterium | reverse complement strand
CTGCTGGGCCGCCGCGTCGGCCCAGCCGGCCGTCCACGATTCGGCGGGCGTGCCCTGGAGCAGGTCGGCGACCAGCGGCTGGATGCGGCCGAGGACGTGGCCAAGGCCGAACGGCACGGCGGTCGGGAACAGCAGGCCGATCGGCCACAGCACCAGCAGGGCCACGCCGCCGGCGCTGCGCGAGACGAACCAGCGGTCGCGCGTGCGCTGCCAGCGCTCGATGCCGCCCTGCCAGTGCACCAGGAGGCCGATCGCGACGCCGAGCACGGTGCCGAGCGCGTTGAGACCGAGATCGACGTTCGACGAGACCCGCTGCGGCAGGTAGTTCTGCAGCGTCTCCATCGAGAACGACAGCAGGGTGCCGATGGCGCAGGCGATCCAGGCCGAGAGCCTGGGCCGGCCGCCGCTGCGCACCATCGCCACGAACAGCAGGAAGCCGAACGGCATGTAGCCGAGCAGGTTCGAGATCAGGTCGAACCATGTCCACCAGCGCGGCCAGCCGAGCAGCATGAAATCGAGCGGCGCCACGCCGGGCACGCGCCAGCCGACGAACGGATAGAGGCTGGCGTAGACGATCAGCCCGACATAGAGCCAGGCCAGCGGAACGGCCGAGCTGCGGTGGCGTGGCATGGCTCGTCCCCGCCGCGGCACTAGAACGGCTTGACGACGACCAGGATCACGATCGCCGCGAACAGCAGCACCGCCGACTCGTTGAAGACACGCAGCCAGCGGTCGCTGCGGACGTTGGCGAAGGCCTCGAACTTGCGCAGCAGCGAGCCGCAGGCATGGTGGTAGCCGATCGCGACGAGCACCAGCGCCAGCTTGGCATGCAGCCAGCCGTTGCCGGGCCCCTTGCCGACGCCGTAGACCAGCCACAGGACCAGGCCGAGCGCGATCGCGATGCCCATCAGCAGGCTCGAGAACCGGTAGAGCTTGCGGCCCATGAGGAGCAGCCGCTCGCGCTCGGCGTGGCTGTCGGCCGGCACGTCGCGCAGGTTGATGAAGATGCGCGGCAGGTAGAACAGGCCGGCGAACCAGCTGCTCACGAACACGATGTGGAGCGCCTTGACCCAGAGCAACGAGGAAGCCATCGATCGATTATCGGTGCGGCACCGGGGCTCGGCACGGAGCCCGCCGCACGGCCGCGCCGCTGTCCCTAGAATCGCCCGCGTGCAGACGCCACCACCCTACCCACACAGCCGGCCGCGGCGGCTCCGTCGCGACGCCTGGAGCCGCGAGATGGTGCGCGAGTCGCGCCTGCACCCGAGCGATTTCATCTATCCGGTGTTCGTGCTCGACGGCCACGACAAGATCCAGGACATCGCCTCGATGCCCGGCGTCAGGAGACTCTCGCTCGACCGGCTCCTGCCGGTCGCCGAGGAATGCGTCGCCCTCGGCATTCCGGCGATGGCGCTGTTCCCCGTGATCGAGCCCTCGCTGAAGACCGAGGACGGCCGCGAAGCGTTCAACGCTCGAGGCCTGGTGCCGACCGTGGTGAAGGCCCTGAAGCAGCGCTTCCCCGAGCTCGGCGTCATGACCGACGTGGCGCTCGATCCCTTCACCACGCACGGCCAGGACGGCCTGCTCGACGAGACCGGCTACATCGTCAACGACGAGACCGTCGCGGTGCTGACGCAGCAGGCGCTGGTGCAGGCGGAGGCAGGCGTCGACATCGTCGCGCCGAGCGACATGATGGACGGCCGCATCGGCGCGATCCGCATCGCCCTCGAGCAGCACGGCCACATCCACACGCGGATCATGGCCTACAGCGCCAAGTTCGCGAGCGCCTTCTACGGCCCGTTCCGCGACGCCGTCGGCTCGGCCGCCAACCTCGGCCGGAGCAACAAGAAGGTCTACCAGATGGACCCCGGCAACAGCGACGAGGCGCTGCGCGAGGTGGCGCTCGACATCGCCGAGGGCGCCGACATGGTCATGGTCAAGCCGGGCATGCCGTATCTCGACATCGTCCGCCGCGTCAAGGACGCGTTCCGCCTGCCCACCTTCGCCTACCAGGTGAGCGGCGAATACGCGATGCTCAAGGCGGCGGCGCAGAACGGCTGGCTCGATCACGACGCCGTGATGATGGAAGCGCTCGGCGCCTTCAAGCGCGCCGGCGCCGACGGCGTCCTCACCTACTTCGCCATCGACGCGGCGCGCGTGCTGCGCAAGGGCTGAGGGCGCGCATGCCGCTGCCGGTGCGGGTCTTCCACATCGCCGGCGATCAGTTCACCGAGCTGGACAGGCTTCCCGAAAAGTTGCCGCCGAACGGCTACCTCTGGGTCGGCGCCAGCCGCGATGCCTTCGAGGCGTCGATCCCCGAGGTACAGGCCGCGCTGCTGCGCTGGACCGGCGCGCAGCTGTTCGACCTGCACATCATCGACCTGCTGAACCGGCAGATGCCGTCGACCTTCGACTACACCTCTGCCTACGACATGCTGGTGTTCCATCGGCTCTCGCCCAACGCGGCCATCGACAAGGCCGCCGTGGTCGCGCCGGCCCGGCTCGACGACCTGATCGACACCAATCCGGTCGGCCTGGCGGTGTTCGACCGGGTGCTGTTCACGGTGCATCCCGCCGACTGCCAGGTGCGCGAATTCTTCGCCGCCCGCCTGCAGAACCAGACCGGCAGCTTCGAGGGCCGGGCCAGCGCCCGCATGCCGACCAGCCCCGCCGACCTGATGCTGCGCATGGTCAACTACATGGTCGACAGCTACCTCGAGTTGCGCAAGCTGCTGACCCACGAGCTCGACGCGCTGCAGGGGCAACTGTTCGGCCCGCGTTCCCGGCCCAACGGCTGGCACCTCCTGCTCGAGATGCGCAAGGCGCTGCACGTCCTGGAGGACAGCTGCGAAGACCAGCGTGCCGCCGTCACCGAATGGATCGACGCGCTGGCCGAGTGGCCGGAAGAACGCGACGACGGGCCGCGTCGCGAACGCGAGCAGTTGCGGGTGCGGTCGAACGACGTGCTCGAGCACATCGAGCGGGTGCTGACGCACGTGCGGCGGCTCGAGTCGTCTTCCGAAGCGGCGGTGCAGATGCACTTCTCCGAGCAGAGCAACCGCACCAACGACATCATGCGGGCGCTCACCGTGCTCACGGCGATCTTCCTGCCGCTCAACCTCGTCACCGGCTTCTTCGGCATGAACTTCGAAGGCCTGCCGCTGATCCACAGCGCCAGGGGCTTCTGGATCGTCTTCTTCGCCATGCTCGCGCTCGGCGTCGGCATGAGCGCGTACTTCTGGCGCAAGCGCTACCTGGGCAAGCCCTGAACGCTCCGCGCGACGAATTCGTCTTCGATGCCCGGACGCTCGCGCTGCTGGCGCTGCTGACGCTCGTCTGGGGCCTGAACTGGCCGATCATGAAAGTCGGCGTCACCGGCTATCCGCCGCTGTTCTTCCGCACCCTGTCGATGTGGCTCGGCCTGCCCGTGCTCTGGCTCGTGCTGCGCGCCCGCGGCATTCCGCTCCGGATCGCCCAGCGCGACTGGGGCCGGCTCGGCGCGCTCTCGATCACCAACATGGTCGTCTGGCACGTGCTGGCGATCACCTCGCTGCAGGCCCTGTCGTCGGGCCGGGCCGCGATCCTCGGCTACATGATGCCGATCTTCTCCGCGCTCTGGGGCGCGGCGCTGTTCGGCGAGCGGCTGCGGCCGCGCCACCTGGCCGGCGTCGCCGCCGCCGCGGTCGGCGTGGCGCTTCTCCTGTGGCACGAGTTCGGATCGTTGTCGGGCCGGCCGCTGGCCGCCGTCGGCATGCTCGTGGCCGCCGCGGTCTGGGGCCTGGGCACGCAGCAGATGCGGCGCACCACGATCGACGCGCCGACGCTGGCGATCGTGTTCTGGATGACCGTCTTCACCGCGGTCGTGCTGAGCCTGTCGACCCTGGCCCTCGAACGCGACCGGTGGGCCGTGCCGCCGGCGGCGACGCTCGGCGCCGTCCTCTACAACGCGGTCCTCATCTTCGGCTTCGCGCAGCCGCTCTGGCTCGTCATGGCGCGCAATCTGCCGCCGATCGCCTCGAGCATGTCGGTGATGCTGATCCCGGTGCTCGGCGTGTTCATCGGCGCCTGGTGGCTGCACGAGCAGCTGCACTGGCAGGACGCCGCTGCCATCGTTCTCGTCCTGGTGGCGATCGCCTCGGTGATGCTGCCAGGCCGAAGCCGTGCCGGCCCGGCCGCGGGTCAGCGCGCGTAGGGGTCGGCGAACCCGAGCGCGACGACGATCCTGCTCTCGCGGGCTTCCATCGCCTTCGCCTCGGCGTCGTGCTCGTGGTCGAAGCCCTGCGCGTGCAGCGCGCCGTGCACGATCAGGTGCGCGTAGTGGGCGGCGACGTCGATGCCCTGCGCCTGCGCCTCGCGCGCGACCACCGGCGCGCACAGGACCAGGTCGGCGACGATGCGCGGCTCGGTCTCGTACGCGAAGGTGAGCACGTTCGTGGCGTCGGCCTTGTCGCGGTACTGGCGGTTGAGCGACCGCCCTTCCTCGGCGTCGACGATGCGCAGCGTGATCTCGGCAGGCGCCGCGAGCGCGGCGCGCAGCCAGCGCGCGACGCGATGGCGCGGCAGCGATGCGCGGTGCGTGCGGTCGGCGAACTGGAGCGTCAGGCTCAGCGCCTCGCGCGGCAGGCTCGCCACCGGCTCAGCGCCTCTCGTCGTCGGCGCGGCGCGCATCGGCCCGGCCGTAGGCTTCGACGATCCGCGCGACCAGCGGATGGCGCACCACGTCGGCCGACGTGAAATGCGTCGTGGCGATGCCCTCGACCCCGTCCAGGATGCGCTCCGCCTCGACCAGGCCCGAGGTCGTGCCCTTCGGCAGATCGATCTGGCTGGTGTCGCCGGTGATCACGGCCTTCGAGCCGAAGCCGATCCGCGTCAGGAACATCTTCATCTGTTCGGGCGTGGTGTTCTGCGCCTCGTCGAGGATGACGAAGGCGTGGTTGAGGGTGCGGCCGCGCATGAAGGCGAGCGGCGCGACCTCCAGCGTCGCCTTCTCGAAGGCCTTGCCGACGCGCTCCAGCCCCATCAGCTCGTAGAGCGCGTCGTAGAGCGGGCGCAGATACGGATCGACCTTCTGCGCCAGGTCGCCGGGCAGGAAGCCGAGCCGCTCGCCGGCCTCGACCGCCGGGCGCGTCAGGATGATGCGTTGCACCGCGTTGCGCTCGAGCGCATCGACGGCGCACGCCACCGCAAGGTAGGTCTTGCCGGTGCCGGCCGGGCCGATGCCGAAGGTGATGTCGTGGCCGAGGATGTGGCGCAGGTAGGCGACCTGGTTCGGCGTCCGGCCGACCAGATCGGTGCGACGCGTGCGCAGGCGCAGGTCGGCCGGGTCGGGCACGACCGAGGTGTCGCGCAACGCGGCGCTGCGCGGCGCAGGCTCGGCATGGCGCGCCGCGGTGGTGCGACGCGGCTCGCTGTAGCGCGCCTCGTAGCGCGGTTCGCTGTCGCGCGGATC
>CAZZVH010000271.1:0-5451 GCA_964657365.1 uncultured Burkholderiaceae bacterium | reverse complement strand
TACTTCATGCGCCAGATGCAGGGCGGCGGCAAGGGCGGCGCGTTCAGCTTCGGCAAGTCGAAGGCGCGCATGCTCGACGAGGCCAACAACACCACCACCTTCGCCGACGTCGCCGGTTGCGACGAAGCGAAGGAGGAGGTCAAGGAGCTGGTCGACTTCCTGAAGGACCCGCAGAAGTTCCAGAAGCTCGGTGGCCGGATCCCGCGCGGCGTGCTGCTCGTGGGTCCCCCGGGCACCGGCAAGACGCTGCTGGCCAAGGCGATCGCCGGCGAGGCGAAGGTGCCGTTCTTCTCGATCTCCGGCTCCGATTTCGTCGAGATGTTCGTCGGCGTGGGCGCGGCCCGCGTGCGCGACATGTTCGACCAGGCCAAGAAGAGCGCCCCTTGCATCATCTTCGTCGACGAGATCGACGCGGTCGGCCGCCATCGCGGCGCCGGCCTCGGCGGCGGCAACGACGAGCGCGAGCAGACGCTGAACCAGATGCTGGTCGAGATGGACGGCTTCGAGACCAACGTCGGCGTGATCGTCATGGCCGCGACCAACCGGCCCGACATCCTCGACCCCGCGCTGCTGCGCCCGGGCCGCTTCGACCGCCAGGTCTACGTCACGCTGCCCGACGTGCGCGGCCGCGAGGCCATCCTCAACGTGCACATGCGCAAGGTGCCGGTCGGCCAGGACATCCGGGCCGACATCCTGGCCCGCGGCACGCCCGGCTTCTCGGGCGCCGACCTGGCCAACCTGGTCAACGAATCGGCCCTGTTCGCGGCGCGCCGCAACGGCCGCGTCGTCGAGATGGTCGACTTCGAGCGCGCCAAGGACAAGATCATGATGGGCCCCGAGCGGAAGTCCATGATCATGCCGGAGGAAGAGCGCCGCAACACGGCGTACCACGAGTCGGGCCACGCGCTCGTCGCGCGCCTGCTGCCGAAGACCGACCCGGTCCACAAGGTCACCGTGATCCCGCGCGGCCGCGCCCTCGGCGTGACCATGCAGCTGCCGGAAGGCGACCGCTACAGCCTCGACAAGGAGCGCATGCTCTCGACGATCTCGGTGCTCTTCGGCGGCCGCATCGCCGAGGAAGTCTTCATGCACCAGATGACGACCGGCGCCAGCAACGACTTCGAGCGCGCCACCTCGATCGCCCGCGACATGGTCACCCGCTACGGCATGACCGACGAACTGGGCACGATGGTCTACGCCGAGAACGAAGGCGAAGTGTTCCTGGGCCGCTCGGTGACCAAGCAGGTCAACGTGTCCGAGCAGACGATGCAGAAGGTCGATTCCGAGATCCGCCGCATCATCGACGAGCAGTACGCGGTCGCCCGCAAGCTGATCGAGGACAACCAGGACAAGATGCACGAGATGGCCAAGGCCCTGCTCGAGTACGAGACCATCGACTCGGAGCAGATCGAGGACATCATGAGCGGCAGGCCGCCGCGTCCGCCCAAGGACTGGCCGGTCAGCACGCCCAAGCCGGGAAGCGGCGGCGTCCCGCCGGTGACGCCGGGCAACGCCACCGCGCCGGCGTGAACCACGCGCCAGTGCAGTTCGACGACGGGGCTTCGGCCCCGTTTTCTTTGAGGCCGGCGATCCGGCGGAGCATCCGGACGTGATCTGGCAGACGGCGCGCTTCGCGATGGATCTCTCGGTGCCGCGGGTGATGGGCATCGTCAACGTCACGCCGGATTCGTTCTCCGACGGCGACCCGACGCAGACGCCAGCGCGCGTGCTCGCCAAGTGCGAGCGGCTCCTGCGCGAGGGCGCCGACATGCTCGACTTCGGCGGCGAGTCGAGCCGGCCCGGCGCCGACCCCGTGAGCGCCGAGGTGGAGCTGGCGCGGCTGCTGCCGGTCCTGCGCGAGGCGGTCAGGATGGGCTGCCCGATCTCCGTCGACACGACCAAGCCGGAGGTCATGCGTGCCGGTCTCGATCTCGGCGCCGACATCGTCAACGACGTCTCGGCGCTGCGCGCAACCGACGCGGTCGACACGGTCGCGGCGCATCCGCTGTGCGGCGTCTGCCTGATGCACATGCGCGGCACGCCGACGACGATGCAGGCCGACACGCAATACGACGACGTCGTCGCCGAGGTGCTGTCGTTCCTGCGCGAGCGCATCGCGGTGCTGGAGCGTGCCGGCGTGGCCAGGGCCCGCATCGTCGTCGACCCCGGCATCGGCTTCGGCAAGGCCGCGCCGCAGAACCTCGAGCTGCTGGCACGGCAGCGCGAGCTGCTCGCGATCGGCGTGCCGGTGCTGGCCGGCTGGTCGCGCAAGGCGACGCTGGCGCGACTCAGCGGCGTCGCCGTGACGGCGCCCGCCGACCGCACGCCGGCCCAGCGTGCATTGCTCGACACGACCAGCGTCGCCGCGGCGCTGCTGGCCGTCGAGCGCGGCGCCAGCATCGTCCGCGTCCACGACGTCGCCTCCACCGTGGCGGCGCTGGCGCTGTGGAAGGCGGCATCGCCCCGCCACGGATAATCCGCCGACTCTCGCCTGGACCATGAGCAGAACCTATTTCGGCACCGACGGCATCCGCGGCACGGTCGGCAAGCCGCCGATCACGGCCGACTTCATGCTCCATCTCGGCCACGCGGTCGGCCAGGTGCTGCGCACCGCCGAGCGGCGCCCGACCGTGCTGATCGGCAAGGACACGCGGGTCTCGGGCTACATGATCGAATCGGCGCTGGAAGCGGGCTTCGCCTCTGCCGGCGTCGACGTGCTGCTGACCGGCCCGCTGCCGACCCCCGGCGTCGCCTACCTCACGCGCGCACTGCGGCTGAGCCTCGGCGTCGTCATCAGCGCATCGCACAACGGCTTCGAGGACAACGGCGTCAAGTTCTTCTCCGCCCAGGGCGAGAAGCTGCCCGACGCCTGGGAGAGCGATGTCGAGGACGCGCTGCAGGCGGAGCTCTGCTGGGCCGGCTCGGCCGAGCTCGGCAAGGCGCGCCGGCTCGACGACGCCAGCGGCCGCTACATCGAGTTCTGCAAGAGCACCTTTCCGAACGCGCTGTCGCTGAAGGGGCTGAAGATCGTCGTCGACGCCGCCCACGGCGCGGCCTACCACGTCGCCCCCGACGTCTTCCACGAGCTCGGCGCCGAGGTCACGGCGATCGGCTGCCGGCCCGACGGGTTCAACATCAACGCCGGCTTCGGCGCGACCTCGCCGCAAGCGCTCGTCGACACCGTGCGCGCGCAGGGCGCCGACTACGGGGTCGCCCTCGACGGCGACGCCGACCGGGTCCAGATCGTCGACGCCGCCGGCCGTCTCTACAGCGGCGACGAGCTGCTCTACATCCTCGCCGTCGAGCGGCAGGCCGAAGGCAAGCCGGTTCCCGGGGTCGTCGGCACGCTGATGACCAACCTGGGGGTCGAGCGGGCGCTGCAGGCGCGCGGCATCGAGGTCGTGCGGACGGCGGTCGGCGACCGCTACGTGCTCGAGGAGCTGCTGCGGCGCGGCTGGACCCTGGGCGGCGAGGGCTCCGGCCACGTGCTGTCGCTCGACCGGCACACCACCGGCGACGGCATCGTCAGCGCCCTGATGGTGCTGCAGGCGGCCGTCCGGTCGAAGCGGTCGCTGGCCGAGCTGATGGGTGGCGTGGAGCTGCATGCGCAGACGCTCCTGAACGTCCGCTTGAAGCCGGGACAGGACTGGCAGCACAGCGCCGCGCTGGCGGACCGGCGCAGCGAGGTCGAGCGCGAGCTCGGGACGGGCGGACGGGTGCTGATCCGCGCTTCCGGCACGGAGCCCGTCCTCCGCATCATGGTCGAGGCGGCCGATGCGGCGCTGTCGAAGCGGTGCGCCGAGGCGCTGGCGGCGACCCTGTCGTGATGTGACGGTTCCGTGACACGGCGATGACACCGCCGTCGCCACGGGCTATCTGCCCACCCGTGGCCCGGGGCAGCGCCCCCAGTGTCACAGGCATGTCACATGGCCTGCCTAGAGTCCCGGACACCGAAGACCAACACAGGTGTCCGTATGCACGCTCTCTCCCTCCGCTCCGCGATCGGCGCTGCCGCTCTCGCCCTGTCCTCACTGCCTGCCCTGGCCCAGGACGTGACGGGCGCCGGCGCATCGTTTCCCGCGCCGGTGTACGCCAAGTGGGCGGATGCCTACGCCAAGGCGACCGGCGTCCACATCAACTACCAGTCGGTCGGCTCCGGCGCCGGCATCAAGCAGATCAACGCCAAGACGGTCGACTTCGGCGCCTCCGATGCCCCGCTGAAGGACGACGAGCTGGCCAGCGCCGGCCTGATCCAGTTCCCGATGGTGATCGGCGGCGTCGTGCCGGTGGTCAACATCGCCGGTGTCGCGCCGGGCAAGCTGCGCCTGAACGGCCAGGTGCTCGGCGACATCTACCTCGGCAAGATCACCAAGTGGAACGACGCGGCCGTCACGGCGCTGAATCCCGGCGTGGCGCTGCCGGATGCGGCGATCGCGGTCGTCCGCCGCTCCGATGCGTCGGGCACCAGCTTCAACTTCACCAACTACCTGTCCAAGGTCAATCCCGACTGGAAGAGCAAGGTGGGCGAAGGCACGGCCGTGAACTGGCCGACCGGCGCCGGCGGCAAGGGCAACGAAGGCGTCTCGACCTACGTGCAGCGGCTGCCGAACTCGATCGGCTACGTCGAGTACGCGTACGCCAAGCAGAACAAGATGGCCTACACGCTCCTGCAGAACCAGGCCGGCAACTTCGTCGCCCCGGACGACGCGACCTTCAAGGCCGCCGCCGCCAACGCCGACTGGAACAAGTCGTTCTACCAGGTGCTGACGGGCCAGCCGGGCAAGGATTCGTGGCCGATCACGGCCGCCACGTTCATCCTCATGCACAAGACGCAGGACAAGCCGGCGACCGCCACCGCCTCGCTCAAGTTCTTCGACTGGGCCTACGCCAGCGGCGACAAGATGGCCGAGGAGCTCGACTACGTGCCGATGCCCGACGCCGTGAAGACGCTCGTCCACAAGCTCTGGAACGACAACCTGAAGGACGCGTCCGGCAAGGCGGTCGCCGCGCGCTGACCGCGCCTCGAACCGACGGCACCGCACGGCGAACGACGACTGGCGACGGAGGCGACGACCCGTGGCCGCTACACTTCCAGCCACCCCGTTCGACAAGCCCGCGCCGATGGTTCGCACACAGCCGCAAGGTCGGCCCCCGGCGCCGCGTCGCGCAGCGCCCTGGGCCGATGCCCTCTTCGCCGGGCTGGCCCACGGCGCCGCCTGGCTGACCCTGGCGCTGCTGGCCGCCATCATCGGCTCGCTGGTGGTCGGCGCCGCGCCGGCCGTGCAGAAGTTCGGCCTCGGCTTCCTCTGGTCGACCGACTGGGATCCCGTCAAGGACCAGTACGGCGGCCTCGTGATGATCTACGGCACGCTGATGACGTCGTTCATCGCGCTGGTCATCGCCGTGCCGGTGAGCTTCGGCATCGCGCTGTTCCTCACCGAGATGTCGCCG
>CAZZVH010000270.1:0-5457 GCA_964657365.1 uncultured Burkholderiaceae bacterium | reverse complement strand
CGCTCAGGTCGGCGTGGATGCGCCGGATCAGTTCGTGATCGCCGGTGTTCATGGGGTCAGCCGTTCCCATGCGTCTTGACCGCGTGCTTCGCCTCGCTGACGAAGCGTCGCTGTCTCATCCACGTCGTCACGACCCACTTCTCCCCTTGCTCGACCGGCAAGCTGTGGTGGACCGATGCGTGATCGGGCTCGCCGTCGGCTCCGCAATCGGCGAACAGCACGGCATGGCCCCGGTTCGGCGCCACCACCCAGCCCAGTGCGGGGAACGCGGTCTCGCCGCCGGCCGGCACGTCGTTCAGATAGGTCACCATCGTCGAGACGCGCTGACCGCTGCGGGCGATGGAGGCGAGGTTCGCCGCGTTGGTCGGCGCCAGGAAATCGAAGTGCGGATCGCTGCCTGCGCCGGTCGGGTAGCGGAGGATCTGCAAGCCCTCGCCGTGGTCGACCGGGAAGCCCATGATCCCGGCGATGCGTTCTTCGATCGCGGCGATGAACGCGTCTTCGCCGGGCCGGAAGAACATGCCGGAGCTTTGCCGACGTTCGCTGACCGTGTTCGTTCCGGTCGACGGATCGACCAGCGTCGACGGCGCCAGCCGACTGCGGGCGCGGTCGATCAGCTCGCCGCATTCGTCGTCGTCGAGCACGCCGGAAAGCACTGCCAGCGCCGGCCGCGCCGCACGGGCCAGGACGCGCACGGTGCGGTGATCGATCGCATCCACAGGCGCCGGCGTCCCGTCGATGCGGCTGCGCAGGAAGGCGGCGACGATGCGGTGTGCCGCGTCGTCGGCGATCCGCTGTTCGCGCATCGCCTCGACCAGATCGCCGGGATCCTGTCCCTCGGCCAGTCGCGCGGCCACCCACGTTCCGAGGGCCGGCGGGAAGCGCAGGACCGCGCTCATGCGCCCTCGAGATCGACCGCGACCCAGCCGCCGCCGGCTGTGCGCACGAACGATTCCTGCAGCTCGGCGGTGCCGGCGCCCCGCACCACGCCGGCGACCATCGGGAACACCCTCTGCACGCCGGCATCCGCTGTCCAGGGCGCGGCATCGACCTTGTACGTGTAGGTCACGACGGCACGTTCCGTGGCACCGTCTGCGTTCTTCTGCACGTCCCAACCGACGACGTGGTCGAGGCTCAGGGTGGCGGCACAGAAGTCCGACACCGGGGCGGCGGGCCGCGATGCGGTGGTTCGGGCCATGTAGAACGCGCGACCTGCATCGGTGAGCGCGAAGCGGCGCACCTTCATGTGGTGCGCCGTGCCTTCGTCGTCGACGTCGACCTCGGCGACGGACGAGCTGACGAGCCCGAGCCGTTCGAGCACCGGCATCTGCAGGGCGTTGCGTGCGCCGATGTCGACCTCGTGCTGGGTGACGTCGATCGGCCAGGCGGTCTTGGCCAGGCAGAGCCTGCCGCGAGCGGCGAGGTAGGTCCGCATCGGCGCGGCGAAGGCCGTGGCGTCGGGCGTGTCGTGGGAGGTGCAGGCACCCGTCAAACTCGCGACGAGGAGAGTCGTGACCAGACAGGGCATCGTGGGCAGCTTCATGGAATCGTCCGTGCTCGGTGGTGTTGGAGGGCGCGCCGTCATTGGGTGCATGGACCCGAGCCGGGCGGCACGGCCGGCGGCTGGTAGCCGTCGGTCAGCGTGCCCAGGAAGCAGACCAGGTCGGCGATGTTCTGTTCCGACATCGGCGGCTGGCTGTGCGCCGCACGGCCGTCGAGCGGCAGCTGGGTGTCGATGTCGCGCACGAAGAGGGCTGGCAGGTCGTCGAACTTCTGCACGCTGCCGCCCGTGTACTGCGTCGTCACCAGCCCGTAGGTCGGAAAGCCCGCATCCGCCTTCGCCTTCGCGGTGCCGCCGACGGTCGGGTACCAGATCTCCGGCATCGTGTCGCGCGTGTTGTAGAAGCGGATCGCCTGCTCGAGCGAGTGCATCGCGCCGTTGTGGAAGAAGCTCTTGCGCGTCGCGACGTTGCGCAGCGTCGGCGTCTTGACCATGCCGCAGAAGGCATCGCCCGCGACCGCCGGATGGTCACTGCGCAGCGGCCCGCACAGGCCGATGTCGATGTAGGCCGGGTCGGCGTTGGCTGGAATCGCCGGGTTGCGCGGCACGCCGATCGCCTCGTAGGAGAAATCGGTGAAGAGCGCCGATGTGCCGTTCAGGCCGGCGCCCTGGTAGTGGCAGGCAGCGCAGTTGCCCGTGGTCGGGTCGGCGAAGACCTTGAGGCCGCGCGTCTCTGCCGGCGTGAGCGCGCCGCCGATCTTGTTGCCCGCGTAGAGATCGAACTTGCTGCTGTACGGATGGAAGCTCCGGTCCTCGAGCTGGTAGGCCTGCAGCGCCTGGCGAGCGTTCAGGAACGCCGCATCGACATCGGCGAAGGCATCGCTCCCGAAGGCCTGGGCGAAGAGACCCGCATAGGGGGCGGCCTTCAGTCTGGCGACGACGTCGGCGCCGCTCGCGTTGGCCATTTCGTTGCCGGCGAGCAGCGGAATCTGCGCCTGGTCGGCCAGCGTCGCGGCACGGCCGTCCCAGGTGAAGCCGCCGCCCGGGCCGGGCACGCTGACGCCGTCCGGGTTGTCGAGCAGGTCGGCGTAGGGCGGCGTCGCGTCCTTGTAGCGAAGCGACGGCACGGCGCGGGTGCCGGCCAGCTCGAGATGCACGCCGCCCATCTGCACGGCGAGGGCGTTGGCCGGCGCGTAGGCAGTGCTCGGGTCGTGGCAGCTCGCGCACGAGAGCTTGCCCGAGCCGGAGAGCGTCGCATCGACGAACATCTTCTCGCCGACCTGCGCCGCCAGACTCAGCGTGCCCGCGGACGCGGCGGACGACGACGCAGCCGGCTGCACCCCGGCCGAAGCGGTCCGGTCGATGGTGCCGCCGCCGCCGCAATCGCTCAGCGCGAGAGCGGCGAGCGCGACGACCACCGACACGGCACCGAACGATGCCCGGAGCAACGCACGCACTGTCGCCGCCGATCGCCTACTTCAACGCCCAGACATTCGCCTGGCTCGCATCGCCGCCGATCTGCGCCGCCGCGGCGACGTCGGCCGATTGCTTCTGCGTGTAGCTCGCCGGCGCCACCCACGCATGGTTGATCGGCCGGACCGAATCGAAGTGGGTGTCGGCGCTGCCGGCGAACTCGGGCAGGTTGAGGATGTTGGCGGCGATGAAGTGCTCGGTGTATTTCGAGCGGTTCATGTAGGAGCCCTCGACGGCCGGATCGGCAAGCTGGAACATGTCCTGGAATGTCCGCACCAGAGCGAAGTGGCTGTAGGCGTCCCCGTCCGACACGCCCTTCGGTGCGCTGCCCTGGTTGCTCAGGATCGCGAACACGCTCTCGCCGTGGCCGCGGTTGCCGCGGGTGTAGTTGACGACGGCCGTGTCGGCCGAGAAGCTGCCGTCGGCGTTCTGCTTGAGCGGGTTGGCGACGACGCTGTTCGCGACGTTCCAGCCGCAGCACGAGTTGAAGCCGGAGGTCGCGTTGCCTTCGTCGAACATCAGGACGATGGCGACACGCTTCTGCGGGTTGTTCCAGATCGGCGACGCCTTGATCTTCTTCACCAGCGCGTCGACGTAGTTGTCGCCGCGCGTGATGATCGCGCCGCCGGTGGCGTTCGGCACGTTGTTGGCCACGCTGGAGCAATCGCTCGCCGCCACGGGCGTCGCGGTGCCTGCGACCGTGCCCTTGACGGAGATGCCGTGCATGTCGTCGCACTGGTCCGGCACCACGAAGTTGAGCGTGCCGATCCTGCCGCTCGCGAGATCGGTGCCGAGCTGGTCGACGTCGTAGCCCGCCGGCACGGCGTAGGCGGTGCTGGTCGCCTTCAGCACCGCGTCCCACTGGCCGCCGCCCATGGTGCGGTTGCTGTACCTGAACTCCGGCGCGCTGCGCACGTTCTGGTAGGCCATGCCCGGATGGTGCTTGGTCTTGTAGAGGCCGGCCGGCAGGGGCAGCGCCAGGCCGGGGGTGCCGACGGCCGCCGTGTTGCCGGCGAGCGTGCCGGGCGCGTAGACGTTGTCGAGCGCCGTCACGCCGGCGTCGGCGACGCTGTCGGTCCGCACGTCCTGGCCGGGGTTCATCGATTCGTTGTAGGTGCGCCAGCTCATGCCCGCGGCACTGAGTGCATTGAACAGGTTGGGCTTGCCCGTGATGTTGTGGTTGACCGCCGCCGCCTGCGTGCAGGTCGCCGCGAACGGCGAGCTGGCCAGGCCGGGCTGGGTCTTGTCGGGCGTCGGCAGGTCCTGCACGGCGTTCGGGCCGGTGGCGTCGCAGTTCCACTGGCTGTCGTCGGTGATGCCGAAATCGTCGGCGCCGCCGAGCGCGGTGTAGTTCGGCTCGCTCGGGTTGCCGGTGGCGTAGTAGCTGGCGAGCTGGTTGCCCGCGCCCAGCAGGGCGTTGATCTTCGGCGCGAAGGCGGAGCCCTTGATAGACAGCGTCGCCTTGTTCTCGAGCATGACGACGAACACGTTGTCGTAGCGCGGGATGCCCTCGACATTGAAGGCCGCCTGCTGGGCCTGCAGGAAGGTGATGGGGGTGCGCGGATCGGCTGCCGTCGGCACGGTCGCCTGCGACACCGTCGTCATTCCCTTCAGGCGCGGATCGCCGCCGGCCACGGCCAGCGCATCGGGATAGAGATCGCCGCGATCGAGCTTGGTGGCGGCGTAGGTGAAGCGGTTGTCGAGCATCTTCGACTCGGAGAGCATGGCGACCTGATCGGCGCCCGTCACGGTGCCGACGTCGGCCAGCACGTTGGCCAGCGACACGCCGAGGCGGGTGGCGACGTTCTGCTTCTCGTCGGCGTAGGCGGATCCGTTGGCCTCGGTCAGCCGCGTCACCTCCGACGACAGCGGGCTGATGACGACGCCGCCCGACTGCTCCACCACCTGCGCGAGCGACGCGCGGAGCACGTCGCGGCTGGCCACGTGCGCGCCTGTGGCGCTGATCGTCGCGCCGGTGCCGATGTCGGCGATCAGTGGTGCCCTGGCCGTCACCACGAGCGTGAACTTGCCGTGCGCGTCGGTGGTGGCCGTCGTTTCCGACGCATCGCAGACGCCGTTTCCGTTCGCGTCGACGCAGACCTTCGCGCCCTGGTAGTACGACGCCGCGATCGTCGGATCGGTGGTGCTGCCGGCCGTGAAGGCCTCGCCCGTGACGACGCCGGTGATCGTGACGGCGGTCGGGGCGACGGTGGTCGGCGTGTTGTTGCTGTCGCTGCCTCCGCAAGCCGCAAGAATCGAGGCGGCGAGAACGGTGAGCGATGCGGTGAGCGCCGTGTGTCGGCTGTCCTGGCGGCTGTCGTGTCTGGTGTCGTGCATGGAGTGTCCCGGTCGTGCGTTGGTGCAGGCCGGTACTCTAGGAACGGGACATGACAAACAAGTGTCAGCCGCGTCGAAGCAACGCCACCGGTCAGCGCAGCTCCCGACGCACCACCAGCTTCAACCCCGACCACGTCTCGTCCACC
>CAZZVH010000269.1:0-5551 GCA_964657365.1 uncultured Burkholderiaceae bacterium | reverse complement strand
AGGTGATGGCCGCTCGGCGCCAGGTACTGGCCGATCGTCAGCATGTCGATGCCGTTGTCGCGCATGTCGCGCATCACCTGCAGGATCTCCTCGTCGGTCTCGCCGAGACCGACCATCACGCCGCTCTTGGTCGGCACCAGCGGCGCGAATTCCTTGAAGCGCCTGAGCAGGCTCAGCGAATACGCGTAGTCGGAGCCGGGGCGGGCTTCCTTGTAGAGGCGCGGCGTGGTCTCCAGGTTGTGGTTCATCACGTCGGGCGGGGCCGCCTTCAGGATCTCGAGCGCGCGGTCCATGCGGCCGCGGAAATCGGGCGTCAGGATCTCGATCCGCGTCTGCGGCGAGAGCTCGCGGACGCGCCGGATGCACTCCACGAAATGGCCGGCACCGCCGTCGCGCAGGTCGTCGCGGTCGACGCTCGTGATCACGACGTACTTGAGCTTCAGCGCGGCGATCGTCTTCGCGAGATTGAGCGGCTCGTCGGCGTCGAGCGGGTCGGGCCGGCCATGGCCGACATCGCAGAACGGGCAGCGCCGGGTGCACTTGTCGCCCATGATCATGAAGGTGGCCGTGCCGTTGCCGAAGCACTCGCCGATGTTCGGGCACGAGGCTTCCTCGCACACCGTGTGCAGCTTGTGCTCGCGCAGGATCTGCTTGATCTCGTAGAAGCGGGTCGAGGGCGAGCCGGCCTTGACGCGGATCCAGTTGGGCTTCTTCAGCACCTCGCCGATGGGCACGATCCGGATCGGGATGCGCGAGGTCTTGGCGCCCGACTTCTGCTTGAGCGTCGCGTCGTAGGGCGCCGGTGGCGCGCTCGTGATGTCGGTCGTCGGCAAGGGTGGCATCAGGGGCTCAGGTTGGCGGCGAGCCTGTCGCCGAGCGTTCGCGCCACGTCATCCCACGACGTGCGAACGCCGATTGTAGAAAGATCGGTCACGGCGAGGCCGGCATGACCGCACGGATCGATGCGGGCGAAGGGGCTCAGGTCCATCGCCACGTTCAGCGCGACGCCGTGATAGGCGCAGTGACGGCTCACTTTGACACCGATCGAGGCGATCTTGGCCAAGCCGGAGAAGATGTCGGTGTCACTGGCCGCGGAGGCCAGGACGGCATGCCCGAACGGGTCGTCGCTGCGCACGTAGATGCCAGGCTCGCCCCGCACCCGGTGGCCCGTGACGGCTTGCGCCTCCAGCGTCCTCAGCAGCGACTGCTCGAGCCGGAACACGTATTCCTTGACGTAGATGCCGAGCCGGCGCAGGTCGATCAGCGGATAGGCGACCACCTGCCCGGGGCCGTGGTACGTCACCTGGCCGCCACGATCCGCCTGGACCACGGGAATGGCGCCCGCATCGAGCACGTGCCCGGCGCGGCCGGCCACGCCCTGCGTGTAGACCGGGGCATGCTCGCAGAGCCAGATCTCGTCCTCGGTGTCGGGTGTGCGTGCCGCCGTGAAGGCGCGCATCGCCTGGAAGCTCTCGCCCCAGGGAACCGGGCCCAGGCTCCGGACGATCACCGGGGCGACCGGTTCAGAGCACGACCTTGACCATCGGGTGCGTCGAAAGCGTGCGGTACAGCTCGTCGAGCTGCTCGCGGCTGGTGGCGTTGACGGTGATCGTCACGCCCAGGTACTTCGAGCCGCTGCTCGGCCGCAGCTCGATCTCGCTGGCGTCGAACGCCGGGTCGAAGCGGCGGGCGATCTCCGTGACGGCGCGGACGAAGCCGTCGCCGTTGACGCCCATCACCTTGATCGGGAAGCGCGACGGGTAGTCGATCAGCGATTTCTCGCGCGGAATGTCTTGCATGACGGAGGTGTCCATCGCCTCGATATGTGGGCGACCCGGGCGGATGCAAATCGCTTTCCGCCCGCGCCGGAAACGCTAGATCGCCTGCGCCTGCTTGGCCCGCTGGTAGGCCTCGTAGAGCCTGGCGTAGACCGGCCCCGGCTTGCCGCGCATCGCGCCGTGGCCGACGCTCTCGCCGTCGAGCCGCGTCACGGGCAGGACTTCCTTGGTCGCCGAGCTGAGCATGATCTCGTCGGCGGAGACGACGTCGGCCTCGGCGATCGGCCGCAGGTTGTAGGCGATGCCGCACTCTTCGCAGAGGGCGCGGATCAGGTCGACCCGGATGCCCTCCAGCACGTGCTCGCTCTTCGGCGGCCCGAGCAGGGCGCCCTCGTGCGCGATCCAGACGTTCGACGCCGATGCCTCGGTCAGGAAGCCGTCGCGGAACATGATGGTCTCGACCGCGTCGTGGTCGGCCGACATCTGCCGCGCCAGCACGTTGCCGAGCAGCGAGATCGCCTTGATGTCGCCGCGCTCCCAGCGGAAATCGCGCGCCGTGATGCAGGCGACGCCCTGGTGCCGCTGCTCGCCGCTGGCCGGCTTCATGACGCTGGCCATCATGAAGACGGTCGGCACCAGGTTCGGCGGCATGACATGGTCGCGCGGCGCGACGCCGCGCGTCACCTGGATGTAGACGAGCTGGTCGCCGGCGCCGCCGTGCTCGTGCAGCGCGGCCACGAGCTTCCTGCACCGCTCGAGCCATTGCTCGCGGCTGTGCGGGTTCTCGATGCGCAGCTTCGAGAGGCTGCGGCCCAGACGGGCCATGTGCTCGTCGAAGCGGAACAGCTTCTGGCCGTAGACCGGCACGACCTCGTAGATGCCGTCGCCGAAGATGAAGCCACGGTCGAGCACCGACACCTTCGCCTCGGCCACCGGGAGATAGTCGCCGTTGAGATAGCAGAGCGTCGTGGGCAGCGCTGGCGAATGGGTCGAGGGTGTCATCGGGCCTCCGCGGAATCGGTCGGCCAGCTTACTACTTGATCCACAGGCGGATCGCGTCCCAGGCGCGGCCGAACAGGCCCGCCAGCTCGACCGGCTGCATGACCACCAGGGGCATGTCGATCACCGGAGCGCCGGACGCGGTCGCGACCTTGATCGTGCCCACGCGCTGGCCCTTGGCGAGCGGCGCGACCAGCGGATCGGTGTGCTCGACCTTGGTCTGCAGCTTGCCGCCCTCGCCCTTCGGGACGCTGACGAACACGGCTCCGGCGGCGCCCAGCCTGGCTTCGCGCTCCGTGCCTTTCCAGACCGGCGCCGTCACGATCGGCTTGCCGTCGTCGAACAGGCGGACGGTGTCGAAGGCCTGGAAGCCCCAATTGAGCAGCTTCTGGCTCTCGTTGGCGCGCGCCTCCATCGAGGTCGTGTTGAGGACGACGGTCAGGATGCGGCGCTTGCCGGCGCCGCCCGACGCGCCGAGGTTCGGGAACTCGCGTTGCGCCGTGGCCAGCAGGCAGTAGCCGGCGGCATCGGTGTAGCCGGTCTTCATGCCGTCGACGGTCGGGTCGCGGCGCAGCAGCAGGTTGCGGTTCGGCTGGGCGATGTTGTTGTACTTGTATTCCTTGATCGCGTAGTACGGGAAGTACTCGGGAAAGTCGCGGATGATGTGCGTGGCGATGGCGGAGATGTCGCGCGCCGTCGTCTTGTGGCCGGCTTCCGTCAGGCCGGCGACGTTCTTGAAGGTCGTGTTCTTCAGCCCGAACGCCTGCGCCTGGCGGTTCATCATGCCGACGAAGGTCTCGACCGTGCCGCCGACGCCCTCGGCCAGCGCCACCGCGGCGTCGTTGCCGCTCTGCACGATCAGGCCCTTCAGCAGTTCGTCGACCTTCGGCGTCATCGTCGTGTCGATGAACATGAGCGAGCCGCCGCCCTTGCGCTCGGCCCAGGCGCGGGTCGAGACCGGCAGCGTCTGCTCGAGCGTCAGCTTCTTGTCGCGCAGGGCCTGGAAGACGACGTAGGCCGTCATGAGCTTGGTCAGCGACGCCGGGTCGGCCGGCGCATCGGCGTTGCGCTCGGCCAGCGTCTGGTTGGTCGTGAGGTCGAGGACGACGTAGCTCTTGGCGGCGACTTCGGGCGGCTGCAACGCCTGGGCCATGACGGCGCCGGCGAAGGCCCAGAGGAGACAGAGCGCGGCGCTGCGCGAAACGAGGGAACGGGACATCGACATGAACGGCCTGGTGAAGGGAAAGGGAAACGTCAGACCGCGTCGCTGCCGCGCAGTTCACGCAACACGACGTTCTTGAGCAGGCCGAGCTGGCCGTGGAAGAAATGGCCGACGCCGGGGAAGACGATGACGGGCAGGCCGAGCGGCCTCGCCCACGCCAGGGTGGATTCGAGCGGCACCAGTTCGTCGACATCGCCCTGGATGACGATGCTCTCCGGCGGGACGGCCGGCACCTGCTGCTTCTGCGTCGACGGCGCGACCAGGACGATGTGCCGGGGCTTGTCGGCGCCGGCCAGCCGGTGCGCCACCTCCGCGGCGACGAAGCCGCCGAACGAGAAGCCCGCGAGCATCAGCGGCAGCCCGGCGAAGCCGGCCCGCGCGCGCGCCGCCTGCACGACGGCGATGGCGTCGTCGACCTCGCCGCGCCCGTCGTCCCAGGTGCCCTGCGAGTCGCCGACGCCGCGGTAGTTGAAGCGCAGGCTGGCCCAGCCGAGCTGGAGGAAGGTGCGGGCCAGCGTCTGCACGACCTTGTTGTCGAGCGTCCCACCCCCCTGCGGGTGCGGATGGCAGACGACGGCAACGCCGACCGGCACGCCTTCCGGTGCGTCGAAGGCGCATTCGAGGCGCCCCGCCGGCCCGTCGACCGTCTCGCGGACCGTGCGCGGATTCATCGCGGTGCCACTAGCGGCCGACGTCGGGCGGCAGCAGCAGGCGCTCGACGACCTTGCCCTGCTTCAGGTGCGAGTCGACGATCTCGTCGATGTCGCTGGCATCGACGAAGGTGTACCAGGTGCCTTCCGGATAGACCACCGCGACCGGGCCGCCGGCGCAACGGTCCATGCAGCCCGACTTGTTGACGCGCACGTGGCCCGGCCCGGCCAGCTGCTCCTTCTTGACCCGCGACTTGCAATGCTCGAAGCCGGCCTTCGCACCATGGTGGGCGCAGGAGTCTTCGCCGTTCTCGCGGTCGTTCAGGCAGAAGAAGATGTGCCGCTCGTAATAGCTCATCGAGCGATTCTAGAAGCCGCCGTCGCCGCGTCTCGGCTCGCGCACTGCCAACCTTGCGAGGAGATAGGTCAGCCCCGCGTAGGGCCAGGCCCAGCCGACCCATTGCGCGGCGCCGTGAAAGCGGATGAAGCGGCCCTGCTCCCAGGCGCTCAGGCTCTGGGCGAAGTACGGATCGGCGGGCGCCTGCGCCACCAGCATGACGAGCGCGGTCAGCGCGATCAGGCCGAAGCCGGCCGCGACGCGCAGCGGCAGGACGCTCAGCAGCACGGCCGCGGCGACGCCGACGAGGATGCCCTGCACCGCCTCGGGCGTCGACCAGGCGAACGCGTGCTGCGGACCGAAGTTGAGCGCGGTCGACAGCGTCATCGTGGCGCAGCCGAGCAGCGTCGCGCCGACGACGAGCACCGCTCGCCGCCAGCCCGGCGCGGCGATCGTGAAGGCGACGAGGCAAGGCGCCAGCAGGCCCAGGACGATGATGGCGAGCGCGCTGCCGGGCGAGAGCGCGACGGACTCCGACTGCTGGGCCGCCGCGTCGGCCCAGCCG
>CAZZVH010000268.1:0-5581 GCA_964657365.1 uncultured Burkholderiaceae bacterium | reverse complement strand
AGCTCTGCGAGCTGCCAGCCACCCACGTTCTGGGCGAATCCTGCACGCCCGTTCAGGACGGTGGCCGACGCCGCTGCATCGCTGTTGGCATCGTCGACCCACAGACGGCCGGTGCAGACCAGCTCGAGGCCGGCATGAAAGCCACCCCAGGCGGCCTTCGGCTGCCAGGCGAGTTCGGCATAGGCGTTCCGCTCCGGCGCTCCGGGCAGGCGGTTGCCCGGAGCCACCGCGGCCGCCGATGCGCCGCTGCCGCTCGTGAAGCCGTCGCGAAAGCGCGCTTCCAGCACGGTCAGGCTCAAGGCCGCGCGCCACGATTCGGTCCACTGGCCCGTGTAGGCCAGCTCGGCGCCGCGGCGCGAGGTCCGGCCGGCGTTGCGGAAGGTCGAGCGGCCGCCGTCGTTCGTGTCGACGACGAGCTCGTCGCGCGTGGCGATGTCGAACAGCGCCGCCTCGACGCGTTGCGCGTCGGAGGGCTTCCATTTCATGCCGATCTCCGCGTGCCGGCTGCGCGATGCCGCGAGCTGCGTGTTGAGCCCCGTGCCTTCGGGCCGGTAGGCGAGCTCGGTGAAGGTCGGCGTCTCGAAGCCCCGGCCGAGGTTGGCATAGAGATGCAGGTCGCTGCGCATGCGCCAGGCGATGCCGCCGACCGGATTGGTGCCGCGGTAGTCGACGCCACCGCTGTCGTCGGGATTGGTCGGCGTGACGAAGTGATCGCGAGAGCGGAAGCGCACGTCGTTGTGGCGCGCACCGGCGGTGACCGTCCAGTCGCGCGCCATGTCCCATGCTACCTGCACGAAGGCATCGCGGTCGTCGACGACGTTGCGCTCGTCGCGCCTGAGCGCGCCTTGCTGGCCGGCATCGTCGATGTAGCCCTGCCGGTTCTCGCGCATGCGGTCGAGATCGACGCCGGCGGTCAGGCGCAGGCTGCGCTGCCCATCGAGGGTCACGCGGTGCGACACCACCAGGCCGGCGCCGGCGTACACATGCCTGAAGGCGACGATGCCGCCGCTGGATGTCGGCGAGAGCTGTGGCGACAGCGGCGTCGAGAGTGCGTTGTCCAGGTCGCGCTGGCCGACGTAGAGCCGCCCGGTGACGCTGGTGGCGTCGTCGAGCCGCCACTCGTCGACATTGCCGATCTGCGTCTGGTGCACGGACTTGCGCGCATCCTGGAGGATGTTGCCCGCAGCGGTCTGGCGAGGGTCGGCCTGCCACTGCGCGCGGGTCAGGCCGCCGGGGTCCTCGGCCATCGGCTGGTCCAGCACGTTGACGACGATGCTGGAATGGAGGGAGCGCGTCACGTCCGTCTGCCAACGGCCGTTGAACTGGCCGCGTTCGGCGGCGCTGTGCGGCCGCCAGCCACCGGTCTGGAACCACGCGGCGTCCATCGTCAGGCCGTAGCCCGGCGTGCTGGTGCTGAACTTGCTGCCGACACGCCACAGCCCGTTCGGCCCGGCGGCCGCGGTCGACGTGCTGGTCGGCCGGGCGGCATCGTCCTCGGTGAAGACCTGCACCACGCCGCCGGCGGCATTGCCGTACAGCTGCGCCAGCGGGCCGCGCAGCACCTCGATCCTGCCCACCGAACCGAGGTCGATGTTCGATGCCTGCGCCTGGCCGTCGGGCATGGTCGCCGGGATGCCGTCGACGATGAGACGCACGCCCCGGATGCCGAACGTCGAACGGGCGCCGAAGCCGCGGATCGAGAGCTGCAGGTCCTGCGCGTAGTTCTGACGGTTCAGCACGCTGATGCCCGGCACGCCGCGCAGCGCTTCCGACAGGTTGACCTGCGGCCCGCCGTTCTCGATCGTCTCGCGGCCGACCACGCCGATGGCGGCTGGCGCGTCGAAGGCGCTCTCGTGCGTCCTGGCGGCGGTCACGACGACCGGATCGAGCGTCGTCAACGGGACGGCATCGCGTTGCGACCCGGCCGGTGCCGGCGGCTGCGCCTGGGCCACGGCGAGCGACGGGCATGACGCGACGGCGGCAAGGGCTGTCGCGAGGGCAATGAAGGACTGCATCGGTGAGGGCATCTGGCGCAAGGGCGAGCAGCATGCCAGCGACTCGCCAATGCCGCGGCGCGACTTTTGCTTTTGGCGGGCTTCAACTTCCGGAGACCCCGTGCGCAACAAGAAACTGGCCCCGCTGTTCCTGTCGACGACGACCCTCGCCTGCCTCGCCGCCTTCGATGCGCGCGCCCAGGCCGTGCAGGCGGCCTCCCCGCCTGCGTCGGCCGCATCCTCGGCCGACGCAGCGCGCTCGATGACGCTCGAACCGATCGTCGTCACCGCCCAGAAGCGGCCCGAGAACGCGCGGCAGGTGCCGGTCAGCGTGTCGGTGCTGTCGGGCGAATCGATCCAGCAGGACCACATCGCCAGCCTGGCCGACCTGACCCGCGCCGTGCCCAATCTGTCGTATTCGACGCAGGCGGGAGCCGGCCTCGCCACGCTCGAGCTGCGCGGCGTGAGTTCGCAGGCCGGCTCGGCGACCGTCTCCATCTATCTCGACGACGTGTCCCTCACGACCCGCAACCTCTACAGCCAGGGCACGGCCGAGCCGCGCTTCTTCGATATCGACCGGGTGGAAGTGCTGCGCGGGCCGCAGGGCACGCTCTACGGTGCGAGCTCGCTGGGCGGCACGATCAAGTTCATCAGCAACCAGCCCGATCCGACGAGCTTCTCGGGCAGCGTCAACACGGAGCTGTCCAGCACCTCGCACGGCGGCACGAACTACATGGGGCAGGCGGTGCTGAACGTGCCGCTGGTCAAGGACGACATCGCTTTGCGCATCGGTGTGCAGACGGGCCACGACAGCGGCTACATCGACCAGGTCTCGCCCACTTCGCTGAAGGTGGTCGACAAGGACATCAACGGCACCCGCTGGGACGTGCTGAAGCTCGCCCTGAAGGCCAGGCTGGGGGCAGGCTGGTCCATCACGCCCAGCCTTTTCTATCAGCACTTCAAGAGCGACGACATCGACGCCTCGTACCAGACAGTCGGCAGCTATCAGGTCCCCGAGGGCGCCACGCCGCCCGCGCTGCCCCGCTTTCAAACCAGCAAGATCGTCCGCGAGCCGTCCACCGATGCGTTGACGATCCCGAGCGTCACGCTCAACGGCGATGTCGGTTTCGCCGACTTCACGGGTGTGCTCAGCGGCTACCAGCGCCGGTTCGAACGCATCCAGGACGGCACGTCGGTCAACGTGCCGTACATCGCCTCGCAGGTGACCGACCCGGCGCTCGGAGCCGTCGTCAACGGCCTGCCGTCGGCGGTGCAGCTCGAGAACAAGATCGACCAGGCGTCCCTCGAGATGCGGCTCGCCTCGAAGAACTACGACCCCAGTCGCGGGCCGCTGACCTGGCTCGGTGGTGTCTATCTCGTGCAGACCAAGACGCAGGTGTTCGACAACGAACCGATCTTCGGCATCAACGCGGCCTTCAATGCCGCCGGCGCGAACATCAACGATCCGAACCAGCTGGCCGGTTCGTTTCCCGGCGCCTTCACGGGCGACAGCTCCTACTACAGCGCACGCCACTACAAGGACCGGCAGTATTCCGTGTTCGGCGAGCTCACCTACAACGTCGATCCGACCCTGCGCGCGACGCTCGGCCTGCGCGCGCTGCGGGCGACTCAGGAGTTCACGCGGGAAGGCGATTTCTACTATGCCGGCGGTCCGTCGACCGCGGCGATCGACAGCAGCGACCATGCCCTGACGCCGCGCGTGGCCGCGAGCTGGGACGTGACGCGCGACAGCACGCTCTACACCAACATCGCGAAGGGCTTTCGCCTCGGCGCCGCGAACCGCCCCGTGCCGCAGACGCCGCTCGTGGCGGAAGACCTGGCCACGCTCGGCCTGCCCGGCACCGTGCCGCCGGCGTTCAAGTCCGACAGCCTGTGGAGCTACGAGGTGGGCACCAAGTCGCGATTCCTGGACAACCGGCTGTCCGTCAACGTCTCGGTGTTCCACATCGACTGGAAAAATATCCAGCAGGACGTGGTGTTGCCTCAATCGGGCTTCGACTTCGAGACCAACGTGGGCAAGGCGAAGGTCGACGGCTTCGAGGTCGAGACGCGTCTGCGCGCGACCGAAGGCCTGACGCTGGCGCTCGGCGGGAGCTATTCGCATGCCGTCTTCGCCGACGACACGCCCGCGCTCGGCACCGGCTCCGACGGTGGGCTGAACGTGCGCAAGGGCGATCCGGTGCAGGGCGTGCCGAAATACAACGCGCGGCTCGGTGCCGAATACCGCTTCGCACCGATGTCGATCGGCGATCTCTTCGTTCGCGGCAGCGGGCAGTGGACCGGTTCGAGCCACGGCAGCTTCGTGCGCTCGTCGACCGACTACCTTCGCCCGGCGTATTTCACGGCCGACGCCAGCACCGGCCTGACGCTCGAGAAATGGGAGTTCACGGTGTTCGTGAAGAACCTGACGAACAACCACGCGATCCTCCAGCAGCCATCCATCCAGTCCGTCAGCGAGGCCTACACCCTGCGTCCACGGACGATCGGCGTCACGGCGCAATACGCGTTCTGATCGACCCCGGGGAGGCGGCGGCACCCCGTCAGTCGCCCGCCTTCCCGCCATTGAAGTCGCGCGGTCCGATCCCATGTGGCGCCGATGCCCCTTCGCGCGATCGCCCTCCTCCTCCACCTCTACGTCGGCTGGCGCATCGCGCCGGACCTGGGCTCCCCATGGGCTGCCGCGTCGTTCATCGGCATGCTGGCCGTGTCCTTCCTGACCATGCCGTTCGGCCTGCGCCGAAGCAGGGCGGAGCCGGGACGCGCCATCGACACCTGGTTGTCGTGGACCGGTTTGCTGGCCATGGGCTTGTTCTCGTCGCTCTTCGTGCTGACACTTGCGCGAGACGTCGGCATCGGCGCGCTCGCGTGCCTGGGATGGGCGATGGGGCATGCGGCATGGCCTGCCTCCGTGGCGGTCGGCAGCGCGCGCGCCGTCGCCGTCACTGCGTTGCTGGTGACGGCCTGGGGATTTCTCAATGCACGCAGGACGGCCGCGGTGGTCCGTGTCGACGTGCCGGTCACCGGATTGCCGCAATCGCTCGACGGCTTCACGATCGCGCAGATCAGCGACGTCCATGTCGGCCCGACCATCAAGCGGCCCTACCTGGACGCCATCGTCGATGCCGTGAATGGTCTCAAGGCAGACCTCGTCGCGATCACGGGCGATCTGGTCGACGGCTCCGTGCACGATCTCCGTGACGATGTCGCCGCGCTCGCCGGGCTGCGCTCGCGCGACGGCACCTTCTTCGTCACCGGCAACCACGAGTACTACTCCGGCGCCGATGCATGGGTCGGCGAACTCCGCCGGCTGGGCGTCACGGTGCTGATGAACGAGCACGTGGTGCTGCAACATGACAACGCGCAAATGGTGGTTGCCGGCGTGACTGATTTCAGCGCGCATCATTTCGATCCCGCGCAGCGCAGCGACCCGGTGACAGCGCTGGCCGGCGCGCCTGGTTCGGCGGGGATGCGTTTGCTGTTGGCGCATCAACCGCGCAGCGCAGATGCAGCAGAAGCGGCGGGCTTTCAGTTGCAGCTCTCAGGCCACACACACGGTGGACAGTTCT
>CAZZVH010000267.1:0-5594 GCA_964657365.1 uncultured Burkholderiaceae bacterium | reverse complement strand
GATGCAGCGATCGTTGCGGCTCGCGGCCTGCCTATTGGCGGCGCAGCTGGCGCTCGTCCTGGCAGGTTGCTCGACGATCGATGCAGCGCGCGGTGGCCCAGGCCAGAAGCTCGATCCGTGGGAGAAGTGGAACCGGAAGGTCTTCAACTTCAACGAAGACGTCGACCGCAAGGTGCTCAAGCCGGTCGCGACCGTGTATACCGACGTGGTGCCGCAGCCTATGCGCCGGGGCGTCAACAACTTCTTCAACAATTTCGCCGACGCCTGGTCGTCGATCAACAACATCCTGCAGGGCAAGATCTCGACCGGCCTCGAGGACGCGACGCGGGTCGGCGCCAACACCCTCTTCGGACTGGGCGGCCTCCTGGACGTCGCCTCCGAGATGGGGCTCGACCGCCACTTCGAAGACTTCGGCCAGACGCTCGGGCGCTACGGCGTGGGTGCCGGTGCCTATGTCGTGCTTCCCGTGCTCGGCCCGTCGACGGTGCGTGACACGCTCGCCCTCCCGGTCGACCGCCTGGCGTCGCCCCCGGCGTTCTTCGAGGGCACCCGCACGCAGATCGGCCTGACGGCGCTTCAGATCGTCAACACCCGGGCCGGACTCCTGGGCGCCACCCGCGTCATCGACGACATCGCGCTCGACAGGTACACCTTCGTGCGCGACGCCTATCTGCAGCGCCGCCGCAGCCTGGTCTTCGATGGCGACGCTCCCGATCTTCCCTCGCCGCCCGACGATTCGGCATCGCAGCCGGCCGCCGGAGCCGCCAACCTGGCGCAGCCTGCCGCGCCCGCGTCGGCGCCGGCCTCCGGTGTGTCGGCGCGCTGATTGCCTCGAGCGTTGACTGCTCGAGGGCAGATTCGAGACTTCAAGGATTCCACATGAACACCACGAGACGACATGCAGCGGCCATCATCGGCGCAGCGTTCCTGTTGTGCGGCGCCGTCGGCGCCCAGGCGCAGGCACCCAAGACCCCGGATGTCCTGATCAAGACGGTCTCGACCGACGTTCTCGACGCCGTCAAGGCCGACAAGACCATCCAGGCAGGCGACATCCGCAAGGTGACGGCGCTGGTCGACCAGAAGGTTCTTCCGTACGTCGACTTCCAGCGCATGACCTCGTCGGCCGTCGGCAAGTACTGGCGCCAGGCCACGCCTGACCAGCAGAGCCGCCTGCAAGCCGAGTTCAAGCAGCTGCTGGTGCGCACCTATTCCGGCGCACTCGCGCAGGTGAGCGCCGAGCAGACCGTCGAGCTCAAGCCGATGCGCTCGGCCCCGACCGACGCGGAAGTCGTCGTCCGCACGGAGATCCGCGGCAAGGGCGACCCGATCCAGCTCGACTACCGGCTCGAGAAATCGGCCGATTCGTGGAAGATCTACGACGTCAATGTCCTCGGCGTCTGGCTGGTGGAGAACTACCGCAACACCTTCGCGCAGGAGATCGCCAGCAACGGAATCGACGGTCTCATCGCCAAGATGGTCGAGCGCAACAAGGCGGCCAATGCGGCCAAGAGCTGACTCTTGCTGCTGTTGCCGGCCACGCTGACCGCGCCCGAGGCGCGCGATACGCTGCGCATGCTCAAGCAGGCGCTGCAGAAGGAAGCTGCGGATGCGGCGGTCGTGGTCGATGCCGGGCCGCTCCAGCACTTCGATTCATCGGCCCTGGCCGTGCTGCTGGAGATCGACCGGCTGGCTGCCGCCTGGGGCAGGACGTTCGCGGTTCGATCGGCGCCGGCCAAGCTGGCGGCGCTGGCCAAGCTCTACGGCGTCGACGTGCTGATTCTTCCGCCACAGGAGCAGATCGCCACGCCCGCCACGGCCGCGGTCGATCAGCGCAGGCCGGCGACGTAGTCGGCGAGTGCCTTGATGTCGTGATCGCCCAGCTTGGCGGCGATCTGACTCATGGCCACGTTGTTGTGACGTACCCCGCTGCGGAACGTGAGCAGCTGGGCTTCGACGTAGTCGGCATGCTGACCTGACAGGCGCGGGTATTGCGCCGGAATGCCGGCACCGGCCGGGCCGTGACACCCCGCACAGGCGGGCACGGCGGGACCGGCGACGCCGCCGCGGTAGATCTTCTCGCCGGCGCTGGCGAGATCCTTGTTCTTCGCGAACCCGGGCTTCGCCTGCTTGCTGCCGTAGAACGCGGCGACGTTCTTCATGTCGGCGTCGCTCAGCGTGGACGCGATGCCGGTCATGATGGCGTTCTGTCGCTTGCCACCCTTGAATTCCTGCAGCTGCTTGACGAGATAATCCGGGTGCTGGCCCTGGAGAATGGGGTAGGCGGCGCTACCGCGCGAACCGTCGTTGGCATGGCACGCGACGCAGACACCGTTCGAGATCGCTTCGCCCCGTGAAAGATCGGCCTTGGCCGCGGGCGGCGAGTCTGCCGCATGCGCGCACGCGGCCGTGAGAGTCACGATCAGGCAGGAGAGCACTCGAGCAGCAGGCATCATGGAAAGAGGCAGTCCTCGTGCAAAGCTGCTGATTTTACAATGACCTATTTGAGGCAGCCATGACTGAATCTCTGCCTGCCGCGCCGCTGGCTCCGGGCGACACCGCCGAGGAGCGCGCGCGGGTCAAGCGAGCCCTGGCCTGGACGCACACCGCGCGCTTCCTCACCACGGCGAGTCGACTCACCGAACTGCCGGTCAACGAGCTTCCGGAAATCGCCTTCGTCGGTCGGTCGAATGCGGGCAAGTCGACCGCGATCAACATGCTGGCGCAGCAGCGACGGCTCGCGTTCTCGTCGAAGACGCCGGGGCGCACGCAGCACATCAATCTGTTCGACGTCGGTCCGAAGGACGCGCCGAATGCGATCTTCGTCGACCTTCCCGGCTACGGCTACGCAGCGGTCGAGCGTAGCGCGAAGTTGCGATGGCAGGCTGTGATGGCCGACTACCTGGCGGAGCGGCGAAGCCTGGCCGGCATCGTCTTGCTGGTCGATTCCCGCCATGGCTTCACTGAGCTCGATGGCAAGCTGCTGGACTTCGTGGAAACGCGGGTACGCAACGGCAGCGTGAAGTTGCTGACGCTGCTCACCAAGGTGGACAAGCTGGCTCGCGCCGAGGCCGTGCGCGCGATGGCCCGGGCGCGAACCGACCTGGAACGGGCGAAGACGGCAGAAGCGGATGTCTCGCTGCTCGCGTTCTCCGCGCTTCAACGCTCGGGCGTCGACGAAGCCGCGGCGCTGCTCCTGCGCTGGGTGGAGGGCGTCGGCGCCCCCGGCGGCATCGAGCCGATCGCCGCCTAGCGCTCCTGGGTCCGCGGCGCCAGCTCCCGTGTCAGCCGGTCGACGGCACGTTGCACGATGGGTTTCGATTCGAGCGGCTGGACGAGACCTGCGCTGCTGAGCCGTTCGAGCGCGCGGCGGGTGATGGAGTGGGTGCGCAGAGGCGACTCCCCTGCGAACAGGAAGAACAGGCTGCGGTCGCTGCGCCAGAGCAGCTGAACACGGCTCCATCGGCCCTGCAGGAAGACTCTGAGGCGATCGCCGGCCCGTAGCGCCTCGACCCGCCTGGCAGGATCGTCGTCGACGTGATCACCGGAGCTCGGCAGATGTTCGGCCGGCACCGTCTCCATCGACGACAGGTCGATCACGGAGTCGCTGAAGCTGCGCGCCGCGGCCGATTCCGGCACGACTTCGTCGCGCATCTTCTGCACGATTTCCTCGGGAGTGAGTGCGCCGGAACCGCGCGTGCCCGGACGCAGCGCCTCGGTGTGGATGACCATCAGCTCGGTCAGCACGGCGTGCTGGTCGGCGGCGCCCTGACCCACCAGCTCCATTCCGGTCCGCAAGCGCTGCAGCAGGCCCGGCAGGAGCTGGAGCAGGCGCTGGCGGCTCTGCGGATGGTCGGGAATCTGCAGGCTCCAGAGCAGGTCGTCGACGGTCTTGAAATCGCCGAGCGTCGGCTCCGATTGCTCGCCGTGCCGCAACATGTCTTCTGCGATCACTTGGGCCCAGGTGCCCGTGACGAAGCGGCGGATGGTCGGCGTGGTGCGCACGGACACCATCTGGTCGGTCAGCCGCTGTGCCAGATGCTGCTGCAGGATCTCGCGCCGCTCGGCGAGCTGGAGCGCGTCGACAGCGGGTTGCGCCGTCCGCAACTGCCCTTGCAACTGTTCGGCGAGATAGACGTCGATCCGGTTGAGCCCGCGGCGAAACAGCGCCGCGTCGGGAAGGGCCGCACCGGCCATCTCTTCCGCAACGGCGCTCGCGAACGAGAGAAACGACGACAGACGGGGATCTTCCGGCCGCGAGTAGCCGATGCTGATCTCGCCGATCCGGTCGAGCAGGCGCCATGCCGCGTGATCGTACGAATCGAGAACCGCGTTGTCGGCGAGCGTCAGGCGGAGCACCGCGATCTGCATGCGGGCGAAGACCGTCCGGAACGCGCCGGGAAGTTGAGAGTCGCCCAGCAGGGATTCGAACAACCGCGTGACGAGCTCGATGATCTGCCTGTCGACCGGTGCGCTGGCGCTGGCGACCAGCGCAGCGCGGTGCTGCTCGATGCGGCTGACGGTGCTTTGCGGCCCCCGGCCCGCGAGCGAAGCTTCGGAGGGCAGGTGACGCAGCAATTCGTCGAGCCGGAGCAGCGCCTGCTCCAGCTCGGGATTGCGGCGTGGCGCGCCGTCAGCGCGGATACCTGCCTGGGATTCGGCGACGCCCGAGCCGGCCTGCGCCATTCCCGGCATGCTGGCCAGGAGCGAACTCATCGCGTGGGTCTTCGGCGCCTCTGGTGGCGGGAACCTGCCGAAAGCCCCTGCTGAGGGAAGGATCACCGTCCTGTAGATGCCGGGCTGGACGCCCGCGGATTCCAGGCGCGTCGACGCGGCCGCCCAGGCATTCTTCAGCAGCCCCGCCGCCACACCCGCCGACGTGCGCAGGACGATCGCGCGCTGGATCGGCGACGCGACGACGGCGCAGGCCGCGTCCCACAGGGCGGTCGCGTAGACCAGGGGCCGGAACGGGTTGGTTTCCGCGCTGACGTGCGTCTGGCCCGTCAGCGTCGATGTGAACGTCTGGAGCTCGCGCAGTTCCCATTCGGCCGTGCTGTCGATCAGCTGGAGCGCGCGCGAGATCTCGATGTCGGCCTCGACCCGCGATTCGTCCATGAGCTCGAGGCCGCCGGCGCCCGGCTTTCCTTCGGCACTCGGCGCGTCGCGCTCGCCGTCGATCTCCTCTGCGACACGCCGCTTCAAGGAGTCGACGAACGTCTGCTGGTACACGGTCGCATCGCGGAGCAGCGACTTCACGATGTCGGCATGATGACCGTGCTCGGCGGCGGTGCCGCCACCCGACTGGCCGAGCAGCTGGACCGTGCCGACGAACGCCTTTTGAACGAGTGCCGGCGCCAGGGCGATCTCGTCTTGAACGAAGCGTTGAAACAGGGGCGCGGTCGACATGCTTCGGCGGTCCGGAAGGAAGGCCCGATTATCCCGTCCGTCGCAGCGGCGTCCAGCCGCTCCGGTGCCGTGGCAGGCGAGCGGCTTGGCGTGCGGCCATGAAAAAGGGCTGCCGAAGCAGCCCTTTCGAGGTGACGCGAGTCGCCGGACTTACATGTCCATGCCACCCATGCCGCCCATCCCACCCATGC
>CAZZVH010000266.1:4244-5597 GCA_964657365.1 uncultured Burkholderiaceae bacterium | reverse complement strand
AGGGCCGGCGAGGCAGCGCCCGACGCGTAGCCGCCGGTGGGAAGCTGCGCGTCCGTTTCGCCGAGCGGGCCACCGGCGCAGGCGGCGAGCGCGATCGTCACCAGTAGCGCCAGATGCGCGCGGATCGATGCCGACACTGCTGCGGATCCGAGGGGCGATGCCATTGCGGTGGATGCTCTCATGCCGTCGCCCGCGTCGCCTTGGCTGCCCTTGCTCCGTGCGTTGACGAACAGATCGGCTGCGTCGATCTGCCTAGAGTTCAGTTCCCATGGTGGCCGACATGTCGCGAAGGCGGTTTCTTTCCTCGACGCCGGCCGTGCTCGGTGGCGCATCGGTCCTGTCGGCGTGCTCGCCGGCGTCGGACGCGGAGAGTTACGAGGCCGCGGCGGCGCGAACCTGGCGCGCTGGTTCGCTGGCGACTGTCACCGCCACCGCACTTCGACACGAGCTCGTTCGATGTGCGACGCTCGCGCCGTCCAGCCACAACACGCAGTGCTGGAAATTCGCGATCGCCGACAGGACGATCACGATCCTGCCCGACCTCTCTCGGGCCTGCCCCGCTGTCGACCCCGATCACCACCATGTCTTCGTGTCGCTGGGCTGTGCTGCCGAGAACCTGATCCAGGCCGCGTCGGCCCACGGGCTCGAGGCCGTGGCCAGCTTCGACGCCGACCGGGACGCGGTCCAGGTGACGCTCTCTCCGATCACGGCGGTGGTCTCGCCCCTGTTCGATGCGATTCCTCGACGCCAGTGCACGCGAGGCGACTACGACGGCAAGCCGCTGCCCAACGAGGAGCTCCGCCTGCTCGCCCGCGCAGGAACCTCCCGCGACGTGAAGCTGCTGCTGTTGACGGACGCCGGAGAGATGGGCCGCGTGCTCGATCTCGTCGTCCAGGGCAACGTCGCCCAGATGGCGGACCCGGCGTTCGTCAAGGAGCTCGAGGCATGGATCCGCTTCAACGGCGACGATGCGGTACGCACCGGAGACGGCCTGTACAGCGTGGCTTCCGGCAATCCCTCGATCCCGACCTGGCTGGGCCCGTTGGCGTTCAGGTGGGCGTACACGGAGAAGAACGAGAACGACAAGTACGCGCGCCAGATCCGAAGCTCTGCCGGCATCGCCGTGTTTGTCGGCCAGGCCGCCGACAAGGCGCATTGGGTCGAGGTCGGTCGCTGCTACGAGCGGTTCGCGTTGCAAGCGACGGCACTCGGCATCCGCAACGCGATGATCAACCAGCCGGTGGAGGTGGCATCGGTCCGGCCGCAGTTCGCCGCGGCGATCGGACTGGCTGGCCGGCGGCCCGACCTGGTCGTGCGCTTCGGCCGTGGTCCGGCGTTGCCATCATCCCTGCG
>CAZZVH010000266.1:0-4144 GCA_964657365.1 uncultured Burkholderiaceae bacterium | reverse complement strand
GCGATGTAGCGCTGCGCGACGAAGCCGCCGAACGACTGGCCGAGGACGATCGGCTTCTCGATCCCGAGCGCGTCGCAGAGGCGCACGACGTCGTCGGCGAAGTTGTCGAGCGTCCACTCCTCGGGCGGGCAGCGGTCGCTGCGGCCGTGGCCGCGGTGGTCGTAGTAGACGATCTGCGCGATGTCGGCGAGGCGCGAGAACAGCGGCTTGAATCCGGAATGGTCGTAGCCGGGGCCGCCGTGCAGGAGGAGGAGGGTGGGCTTTTGCCGAAGGAGGGGACCGTCGGCGATGAAGGCGGGGCCTTCGATGTCGACGAAGAGGCGGCGGCCAGGAGCGATGGAGATGCGCATGGCCCGAGGCTAGCCCCTGGAAGCGATGCTCGCCAGACCTGCGTAAGCTCGATGCGATGAACAACGATCAGACGACCGATCTCGAGAGACGAGCCGCCATCGAGCGGCACTGGACTGCGTCCGACGCCGATGATTTCGGCACCGAGCACGAGATCTATCGCGACGACGCCGTCCTCGACTATCCGCAATCCGGTGAACGCATCCGTGGTCGACGGAACATCCAGGAAAGCCGGACCGTCCAGCCCAGCAAGAAGCGCTTTCACGTGCGGCAGATCCGCGGCGGCGGCGACCTCTGGATCTCCGAACTCGTGATCACCTACGACGCAGTGCCGTCGTACACGGTGAGCGTCATGCAATTCGTGGACGGCAAGGTGGCGAGCGAGACACAGTACTTCTGCGATCCGTTCGAGCCCGGAGCGTCGCGTGCGCACCTGGTGGAATCGATGCGCTGAACATCGGCAGCCACTGCTTGGCCGTCAGCAGCGGGCCGTGAGACGGGCAAACGCGCATCTCGTCAGCATCCTGGCGATTCCACGTCGCGCGGCATGGTGGCCTCGAACGTCGTCCCGCTTTGCAGGTCCGAGCGGACGATGACGTGGCCTCGATGCGCCCTGGCAATTTCGCGCACGATGAACAGGCCCAGTCCCACGCTGTGTTCGAGGTCCCTCGTGTCGCTTCCCCTCGTCATGGGATCGAACAGTTTCGGTAGAAGGGAGCCTTCGATGGGCGCGCCTTCGTTGTGCACGGCAAGCGTGAATGTGTCTTCATCGATCGTCGACGTGATCGTGATCGGGCAACGCGGCGCGCCGTAAGCAATGGCGTTCGATACCAGGTTGCCGATCATCTGGACGAGCCTGTCGCCACTGGCCGTGCATGCCCCCTGTCCGAACGAGCGGTGTTTGAGGACTGCATCCGGATTGGCTGCGCGCAGATCTTCCAGGGCCTCTTCCACGAGTACGTGCAGGTCGATGGCGTGCGACTGCATCTGCAATCCGCTGCCGATGCGCGCCTGGCTGAAATCGAGCAGGTCGGCGATCAGCCGGGTCGCTCGGCCTTCGGCATTGGCCAGGCGCTCCACCGTGCGTCGCTGCGCCACTGTCAATGTCGCCGCACCGATCACCTGAGTGCCCATGCGAATGACCGACAGTGGATTGCGCAAGTCGTGGCTGACGATCGCCATCATCTGCTCGGCAAACAACGCACGATCTTCGGCGACCGCACGGAGACGGTCGCGCTCCGCCTGCGCCAGCAGGACGGCGCGCTGAGCCTCCTGCTCCTTGGCGAGCAGCTCTTCGGCGCGGCGGCGTGCGATCACCAGTTCCTGTTCGTACTTGTGGCGGTCGTCCGCCATGAACACTGCCAGCTCGTGGGTGACGACCCCTTCGCGCACGCGACGCACGGCATTCCAGACCATCGGCATCCGGCGACTGTCCCGGTGCACCGTCTCCAGCTTGACCTCGGCGACGGATCCCTGCATCTGGAGCAGCGGTGCCCAGTGGGTCTGATGGAAGATCCGACCGCCCATGGTCAGCAGATCCTGCATCCGCATCCGGCCGATCAAATCGTCGGCCGGTCGCCCCACCCAGTCGCAAAACGTGCGATTGACCCGAATGATCAGGCCTTCCGGACTCGTCACCAGGAGCCCACAGGGCGCATCCTCGTACAGCGCAGCGATCTCCACCGCCTGGCGTCGCGGCGGCAGGCCGACCATTCCTAGAACGCCAACGAAGCCAAAAAGTCGTCCATGGCGACGGTACTGGCGCTCGGAGCGCTCAGATGCGGGCAATGGCCGGTGTTCTCGATGAGCCGAAGCGTCGCCTTCGGAAGCGCTCGTTGCATGTACTCGCCGACCGACTGCGGTGCGATCACGTCGTCGGTGCACTGCAAGATCAGCGTCGGCGTCGAAAGCTCGGCCAGTTGCGGACGATGATCCGACAGGAATGTCACCCGGGCGAAGTGCTTCGCGATGTCCGGATCGGTGCGGCAGAAACTATTCGTCAGTTCGACGCCGAGTTCTGGCTGCCCGGGAGCACCCATGATGGCCGGGGCCATCGCGCTCGACCAGCCCAGGTAGTTGCTCTCGAGCGTTTCGAGCAACGAATCGATGTCTTCGCGGGTGAACCCGCCGACGTAGTCACCGTCGTTGATGTAACACGGTGATGGACTGACCATGATCTGCGCGGCGAACCGACCCGGCCGGGCGATGTCGGAAAGCATGCCGATCATGGCCGCCACGGAGTGACCGACGAAGATGACCGGCCCTTCGGCATAGCGCTCGACGATGTCGTTCACGTCATCGGCATAGCCGTGCAGCGATCCGTACCTGGCCTTGTCGTAGGCGCTCAGATCGGACTGTCCGCTGCCCACGAGATCGAAAAGCACGACCTTGAAGCGCTGCTGGAAACTGGGCGCGAGGAATCGCCACATGTGCTGGTCGCAGCCGAACCCGTGCGCGAACACGACGGTCGCGCGGCCGGCCCCGCTCACGCGGACGTTGTTACGCAACTGCAGATCCATCAGGCGCTCCTTCTCGGCTCGATGCTACGGGATCGGCGTGGCACGACAGGGTGTCGAGCCGACGATGCATCAGCCATCGCACAGACCGGTTGGATGGAGTCGGACCCATGCGCTCGCCCATCGCGCGATGTCGGCGTGACCTCGCCTTTCGACTTTTCGATGATTGCTCGCGACGCGATCGCAGACCGGGCCAAGCGGATCAGCTTCGCTTCGAACGTCTCGGTGGCCGGCTCGCTCACATGTCATCATGCCCCAAGCTCGGGACGTGGGCGCGTGCCCTATCTCCCGGGAACGGCACCCATCACCGCATCCGGCAGCCCCGTCGCGATCGCCGGCATCAGGCAGATCAGCACCACCGCCAGGAACATCAGCAGCACGAACGGGATCACGCCGCGGATGATCTCGCCGAGCGGGATGTCGGGCGCGATGTTCTTGATGACGAAGAGGTTGAGGCCGACCGGCGGATGGATGAGGCCAGCCTCCATGACGATCGTCATCAGGATGCCGAACCAGACCAGGTCGAAGCCGGCGGCCTTGAGCGGCGGCAGCACGATCGGCGCGGTCATGAGGATGATGCTGACCGGCGGCAGGAAGAAACCGAGCACCACGACGAGCACCAGGATCGCGGCCAGCAGTAGCCACTTCGAGAGCGCCAGCGCGACGATCCACTGCGCCAGCGACTGGCTGATGTGCAGGTAGCTCATCACGTACGAGAACAGCAGGCTCATGCCGATGATGAACATCAGCATCGTCGACTCCTTCAGCGTCGACATCAGGATCGGCGTCAGGTCGCGCAGGCGCCAGACGCCGTAGACGATGGCGATCAGCACCAGCGCGAGCAGCGCGCCCAGGCCGGCCGTCTCGGACGGCGTGGCGAAGCCGCCGTACAGCGCGACCATGACGCCGATCAGCAGCACCACGAACGGCAGCACGCGCGGCAGCATCTCGACCTTCTGCTGCAGCGTGAAGGTGTCGAGGTCGAGCAGCGCGGAGGCGCGGCCGTCGTGCGCATGGGCAGCCACGGCGGCGCGGTGCTCGCGGCGGTAGTGCAGGCCGGCATAGAGCGCGAACAGCGACACGAGCAGCAACCCCGGGCCGATGCCGGCGAGGAACAATCGGCCGAGCGACTGCTCCGACGCCACCGCGTACAGGATCATCGTCACCGAGGGCGGCAGCAGGATGCCGAGCGTGCCGCCGGCGGCGATGATGCCGGCCGCGAAGCCGGGCGAATAGCCGCGCCGGCGCATCTCCGGGATGCCGGCCGAGCCGATCGCCGA
>CAZZVH010000265.1:0-5616 GCA_964657365.1 uncultured Burkholderiaceae bacterium | reverse complement strand
TGCTGCCCATCGTCGACAAGCCGCTGATGCAGTACGCGGTCGAGGAGGCCTACGCGGCCGGCATCCGCCAGATGATCTTCGTCACGGGGCGGCACAAGCGGGCCATCGAAGACCATTTCGACCTGACGTTCGAGCTCGAAGATGCGCTCGAGAAGGCCAACAAGGCCGAGCTGCTCGCCATCGTCCGCGCCGTCAAGCCGGACGACATGGAGTGCATCTTCGTGCGCCAGCCGAAAGCGCTCGGCCTCGGCCACGCGGTGCTGTGCGGCCGCCACGTCGTCGGCGACGCGCCTTTCGCGGTGCTGCTGCCCGACGACCTGATGATCGGCGCGCCGCCGATCCTGGCGCAGATGGTCGCGCAGTTCGACGAGCGGCAGGCCTCGATCGTCGCCGTCCAGGAAGTGCCGCCGGCGCACACGCGCCGCTACGGCATCGTCGCGGGGACGGCCGTCGGCGATCGCCTGATGGATATCAGCAAGATCGTCGAGAAGCCCGCTCCGGAGGTCGCGCCGTCGCTGCTCGGCGTCGCCGGCCGCTACGTGCTGACGCCTCGCGTCTTCGAGGAGATCGCCAACCAGCCGCGCGGCGTGGGCGGCGAGATCCAGCTCACCGACGGCATCGCCGGCCTGCTCCGGCACGAGAAGGTCTTCGCCTACCGCTACGAGGGCAAGCGCTACGACTGCGGCAGCAAGGAAGGCTTCCTGCAGGCCAACGTCGAGCTCGCGCTCGACAACGCCGAGCTCGGCGCCGATTTCCGCGCCTATCTGCGTTCGCTGAAGCTGTAGTTCGTTCGACGCACGGAGGCGCCGCGATCGGGCGCCGACGTCGCTGCCCGCGCTCTAACGCCGACGCAGGAAGTGCACGTACTCGTCGTTGGCGCTCGTCTGCTCGAGCAGCTCGTTGCCGGTCTGCCGCGCGAAGGCCTGGAAGTCGCGCACGGAGCCGGGATCGGTCGCCACGACCTTCAGCACGTCGCCGCTCGACATGTCGGCGAGCGCCTTCTTCGCCTTGAGGATAGGCAGCGGGCAGTTCATGCCGCGGGTGTCGAGCTCTTTCTGGGCGTCCATCCGATGCTTTCGTGTCTTTCGTTGCGCTAGTCGACGTCGACCTCGATCGCCCGCTTGCCCGGCGGCAGCTCGAGCCACTGCGGCTCGATGCCCCGGCCGCGCAGCCAGTCGGCCAGCGCCTTGCCCGTGCCGGCCGGCCAGCACTTGACCTTGTCGGGCGCCACGGTGCGGTAGTCGATCAGCTCGGGCGAGAGCGTCACCTCGCCGTGCGCCGCCACGTGGTACGCGATGATGACCTGATTCATGCGCAGGAACTCGTACACGCCGATCAACGAGACCGACTCGACCGTGAGCGAAGTCTCTTCCAGCACTTCCCGGGCGATGCCCTCCTCCGGCGTCTCGCCCGCTTCCATGAAGCCGGTGATCAGGCCGTAGAACTTGCCGGGCCAGGCCGCGTTGCGGGCCAGCAGCACCTGGCCGTCGCGGTCGCTCAGCTCGATCACGGCCGCCAGCACCGGCGTCGGGTTGTTCCAGTGCGTCCAGCCGCAGGCAGGGCAGCGCAGCCTCGTCTTCTCGCCGCCGTCTTCCTGGGCGACCACTGGCTCCAGCCGGGTCGCGCAGTTGGTGCAGAAGATGGTCTCGTGGCTCATCGCCGCCCCATCACGCTGGAAACACGCCTGTCGACAGGTAGCGATCGCCGCGGTCGCAGACGATGAAGACGACCGTGGCGTTCTCGACCCGGGCCGCGATCTGCAGGGCGACCCAGCACGCGCCCGCCGCCGAGATGCCGGCGAAGATGCCTTCTTCGCGGGCCATGCGGCGCGTCATCTCCTCGGCATCCGACTGCGACACCAGCACCAGCTCGTCGACCAGCGACGCATCGTAGATCTTCGGCAGGTATTCCTCCGGCCACTTGCGGATGCCCGGGATGCGCGAGCCCTCGCTCGGCTGCGCCCCGACGATGCGCACTGCCGGGTTCTTCGACTTGAGATAGCGCGACACGCCCGTGATCGTGCCGGTCGTGCCCATGGCGCTCACGAAGTGCGTGACGCGGCCGTGCGTGTCGCGCCAGATCTCGGGCCCGGTCGTCTCCTCGTGGATGCGCGGGTTGTCGGGGTTGGCGAACTGGTCGAGGACGTGGCCCTTGCCGTCTTTCGCCATCTGCAGTGCCAGATCGCGCGCGTATTCCATGCCGCCCGAGCGCGGTGTCAGGATCAGCTCGGCGCCGAACGCCTTCATGGTCTGCGCCCTCTCGATCGAGAGGTCTTCCGGCATGATCAGCAGCATCCGGTAGCCACGGATCGCGGCGGCCATCGCCAGCGCGATGCCGGTGTTGCCCGAGGTGGCCTCGATCAGCGTGTCGCCCGGCTTGATCGTGCCGCGCTCCTCGGCGCGCCGGATCATGCTGATCGCGGGCCGGTCTTTCACGGAGCCGGCCGGGTTGTTGCCCTCGAGCTTGCCGAGGACGACGTTGCCGCGCTCGGCGTTGCCCGCGCCCGGCAGGCGCACGAGCCGGACCATCGGTGTGTTGCCGATCGAGTCCTCGATCGTCGGGTACGTCGGCGTTGTCTCGCTCATCGTTCTTGTCCTCGATGCATTGTCGCAGGGCGTGGACGACAGCGCCGGTGACGCGGGCAAGGACCCGGCCGGGCCACAGGTGTACGCAAAACGCGCACGCCCCGGCGTGCAGGGTACGCACGTGCGGTCCGGACATCGGCTCATATCGCGCATCGCCGGCCTTTCCGAGAATGCCGCAGACGCAGCCGATTCGCACTGGCTGCCATGACCGGAAGGGCCGCCATGTTCAGGATCCTGATGCTCGACGACGAACCGCACGTGCTTTCGGCCTTGCGCCGCACGCTGCGCCTGCCGCTCGGCGACAACGTGACGATCGAGATGTTCACCTGCCCGCACGAGGCGCTCGCACGCATGGGCGCCCAGCCGTTCGACCTGGTGATGTCGGATTTCCGGATGCCGGCGATGAACGGCATCCAGTTCCTGCGCTTCGCCCGCGAGCTGCAGCCCGACGCGGTGCGCATGATCGTCAGCGCCTCGACCGAGATCGACGGCGTCATGAGCGCGATCAACGACGTCGGCGTGTTCCGCTACATCGTCAAGCCGTGGACGGCCGCGCTGCTGATCTCCGACGTGCGCGAAGCGCTGTCATCGTCGGTCGCGCAACGCGAAGAGCGCGAGCTTGCCAACGCCAAGCGCATGGACAGCGCCGGCCACCGTCTCGAGCTCGAGCTGCAGCGCCTCGAGGCGATGGAGCCGGGCCTGACGGATGTCGAGTGGAGCGACAACGGCGAAGTCCTGATGCCGGCGCTGAACGCCGACGTCGCTGCCTGACCCGTTCGCCCGCGCGCCAAGCCACGCCATGACCTCGCCCGTCCTCGACCGCCCGCTGCCCGGCGCGAGAACCGCCGAGGCCACCGCGCGGCGCGTCCGGCTCGCGGCGGCGCTGGCCGACGCCTTCGCGCGCCGCGAGCTGGCGTTCCATTTCCAGCCGCAGGTCGACCTGCGCGACGGCACCGTCATCGGCCTCGAGACGCTGCTGCGCTGGGACCACGCCGAGTTCGGGCCGGTCTCGCCTGCCGAGTTCGTGCCGATCGCGGAAGACTCGGGGCTGATCGTCGAGATCGGCGAATGGCTGTTCCGCAGCGTCTGCGAGCAGGCGGTCGCGTGGGCCCGCGCCGGCCTGCCGCTGGTGCGCATCGCCGTCAACTTCGGCGCCCGCCAGCTCGAGCAGGCCGACATCTCGCAGCGCCTGCAGTCGATCATCCTCGAGACCGGCGCCGACCCCGGCCATCTCGGCATCGAGATCTCCGAATCGGTGCTGATGGGCGACCTCGACCATGCCCGCCGCATCCTGCACGAGCTGAGCGCCATCGGCATGGCGATCGCGCTCGACAACTTCGGCACCAGCTACTCGAACCTCAGCGTGCTGCGCAGCCTGCCGCTCGACGTGCTCAAGATCGACCGCTCGCTGATCCACGACGTCACCGCGGCGCCGGAAGACGTCTCGATCACGCGGGCCGTGCTGATGCTCGCCAAGGGCCTGAAGCTGCGCGTGCTCGCCGAAGGGGTCGAGACCGAAGGCCAGCTGAAGCTGCTGATCGCCAACGGCTGCGAGCTGATGCAGGGCTTCGTCTTCAGCGCACCGCTGCCCGCTGCGGCGATCGAGCAGATGCTCGGCAGCGGCCGCAAGCTGCCCGAGACCTTCCTGGCGCGGCAGATCAAGAAGCGCACGCTGCTGATCGTGGACGACGAGGAGAACGTGATCTCGTCGCTGCGCCGTCTGCTGCGCGGCGCCGGCTATCACATCGTCACCGCGTCGAGCGGCCCCGAAGGCCTGGCCAGGCTGGCCGAGCACGACGTCGACGTCATCATCTCCGACCAGCGCATGCCGGGCATGACGGGCGTCGAGCTGCTGCGTCGCGCCAAGGAGCTGTACCCGAACACGGTGCGCATCGTCCTGTCGGGCTACACCGAGCTGCAGTCGATCACCGATGCGGTCAACGAAGGCGCGATCTACAAGTTCCTCACCAAGCCCTGGGACGACGACCGGCTGCGCGCGCACGTGGCGGAGGCCTTCATGCGCAAGGGCCTGCTCGACGAGAACCAGCGCCTCGCCGCCGACCTGCGCGACGCCAACCTCGAGCTGGCGCAGGCCAACGAGCGCCAGGGCGCGATGCTCAGCCAGCAGCGGGAAAAGCTCGGCCTCGAGGAGTGCCGCGCGCTCAACGCGCAGGACGTGCTCGAGTACCTGCCGACGTCGATCATCGGCATCGACACCGAAGGAACGATCGCCTTCGTCAACCGCCAGGCCCGCTCGCTGATGGGCCCCGACATTCCGCTGGTCGGCTTCGAGGCCGAACAGGCACTGCCCGAATCCTGGCGCGCCGCCTGGCAGCAGCCGGACGGCCGCCACCACCGCATCGCGTTCAACGGCAGCCGCTACCTGCTGTCGTGCGCCGCCATCAGCGACCGTGCCATCGCGCGCGGCCAGCTGCTGTCCATCGTTCCCGATCTCGACCTGCCGTGAAGGAAAACGCCATGAACCACGCCACGCCTCCCTGCGCCCACGCCCAGGCCGCCACGCCGTCGCCGGCTGGCGAGCTCGCCGCCGCGACCGGCGAACGCCTGCTTCGGCTGTTCAGCGCCAGCCTCAAGCAGGGCCGGCTGCACCCGCTCTACATGCCGCTGCTGAACTACCGCGGTGCCGGCTCCGCCGCCGGTTGAGACGATGACGCTGAGCGACGACCAGGTGCGCACGCGCGTCAAGGCGTTGCCGCCGCTGCCGCGCGTCGTGCACGAGCTGCGCGCGGCGCTGGCCGACGAGTCGACGGGCATGGAACGCGTCGTCGCCATCGTCGCGACCGACCCGGCGCTGACGATGGCTGCGCTTCGCCTCGCGAACTCGTCGTTCTACGGTGTCAGCGGCCGGGTCGCGACGCTGCGCGACGCGGTCCAGACGCTCGGCCTCAACACCTTGTCGTCGGCGGTGATGACGGCCGCCGTGATGGCCGGCTTCCAGCGCGGCGAGTGCCCGGGCTTCGATGTTTCGGGCGCGTGGCGGCATGCGGTCGCGACCGCGCTGTCGGCCGAG